>JBFHXL010000059.1:0-8650 GCA_041599035.1 Thiobacillus sp.
TCTCTGGTGTCCCGTCAGCCTGACGTGACCGCCGCGCTGCGCCATGCTGCCGACGAGGAAACCGAGCATCTGGCCTGGACCGAGCAGCGGATTCGTGAGCTCGGCGGCCGCAAGAGCCTGCTCAATCCGCTGTGGTTCGGCGGTGCGTTCGGCATGGGGGTCGTCGCCGGGTTGCTGGGCGACAAATGGAACCTCGGCTTTCTCGCCGAAACCGAACACCAGGTCGAAGCGCATCTTGATGGGCATTTGCAAAAACTGCCCGAAGCCGACGCCAAGAGCCGCGCCGTGGTCGAGCAGATGAAAATCGACGAAGCCCAGCACGCGCAGACCGCCATCGACCACGGCGGCGTGCCGCTGCCGCCGCCGGTGAAATGGGCGATGCGCTTTGCGGCGGACGTGATGCGGCAGACGGCGAGCCGGGTTTAGCGTGGGTGGGTATCGTTAACTGCTTCGCGCTAGAAAGATAGCAGTTCAATCTTGACCTGACAGAATTGAGCCAGACTGGCTTTGCTCGGCCGTCTCAAATCGACCCGCAGGAGTCATTCGGCCCCGTGCTCTGTCAACGGCAGCTTCTGGAGTTGAGTTGGCTTTCGTCTCGGCAAGTCGAGTGACAAACTCGCGGCCAAAGCTGCTGCTGGAAATTTGAGCCGACTACGTCCCTATGGAATCGTTATCGGGCATAGGCCAGGAAATTTCATCGAACGGCAGCTTGTATGGTTGGGGTGCAGCAAGACATGAGCCGATGCTGCTTGTTGCGCAGAAAAAGCAAACCCTGCCTAAGCGAAGTTTATGTGGGTACTGCTGAGATTACGCTTTCCTGCGACGATCAAAGATGGGTACCCTCTGCCGGACGAGGATACCCAACTTTGATCGTTGGGGTCGAATGTTGTTGCGTGTACTGCGTCTGAGGTTATAAAACCAACCCCGCATAAATACTTTTAAAGAGTTCACGTCGATTCTCCATATTGGCTCTGTTGCGAGTAACCGCAAGGATTGCGCCATCTATGTAAATCTTTTGTGAATCAATTAGTTATGATGTATCAATGCTAGCCGTTGCTTAGTGTTTTGTGAAATATGTAAGAAATTCCGACGTTTTTATACTGCCTTTGTATAGATCGAAATTACACGGGGGACGGCTTGATCTTGTCCCGTTCGTTTTCAACTCTGGGCTTCTGAATATAAAACTACCCCTTTCCACGCAACGGCCTATGATCAACCTGTGTTGTGTTTGCGCGGTTAGCAAACCCAGCTTTTCGAAGCCACTGCAAGGAGCATGATCATGGCAAAAGGCCAGTTACGCAGCAACAAGGAAACAAAGAAGCCCAAGAAACCGAAACAGGTTGTGGTTCCGCCGGGATCGATCATTCCTTCATCCAAAGCTGCCAAGCCTGCAAAGCCCCAGCATTGAGTGTTGAGGGAGGCATGTGGAAACGCCACCTTGACGGTGGCGTTTCCACATTTGAACTCCGGATCGGATCGATGGGGAATTACACGGACAATGGGCTTGCCATGCGAAGTCAAAACCTACGCAAGCGGATGTGCTGACGTTGCTGGAATTGGAACACGTGGCGTGCCGAGAGCGAAACCCTGTGTGCGATTCAAAAAGGCAGCCCGAATATCAGGGTGTAAACAGCGCCAACGGCGAATGCCGCGTGCAGGACAATAATGCTCCTGGGCAGGATGCCTTTTCGCCTGATCAGAAAATACAGCGCCGTGCCTCCCATGATCGTCAGGGCTAACAAGCCAGTTGCAAATTTCAGATCCTGGCTGGCTTCGTTGCCTGTCAGGATGGCGGCAAGCAACAGCAGGGTGGCGAGTGCGCCTGCGCGGCCATGCAGCAGTCCGGTATCAACCGGCGTGTTCTTTTCAGCCAGCCGTACATACGCGGTCAAGGCGCCGCCCATAAGGGTGAAAATCAGTATCACCAATGCAGTGATCGC
This sequence comes from Thiobacillus sp., assembly GCA_041599035.1. Lineage (GTDB taxonomy): Bacteria > Pseudomonadota > Gammaproteobacteria > Burkholderiales > Thiobacillaceae > Thiobacillus. The sequence continues at coordinate 1,941 of JBFHXL010000059.1, forward strand.
GAGGCCGGATTCCGGTAGCTGCATGTTTTTGTCCTTTGCTTTTAATGAAGGCATATTAAGCCATCCCGGGTTTTCCCCTGCCAGCCAAATGGCGACAATAGCCGGCATATGGTCACTGCTACTTTCCGTTTTTACGAAGAGCTGAACGACTTTCTTGCGCCGGCGCGACGCAAGCAGGAATTCAGCGTGCCGTGCGCCGAGGCGGCGACGACCAAGCACATGATCGAGGCGCTGGGGGTGCCGCACACCGAAGTGGAACTGATTCTGGTCAACGGCGAATCGGTGGATTTCAGCCGGCGGCTGCAGGACGGCGACCGGGTGGCGGTGTATCCGCGCTTCGAGGCGATGGACGTGACGCCGCTGCTGCGGGTGCGCGACACGCCCTTGCGCGAAACGCGCTTCGTCGCCGACGCACACCTCGGCGGGTTGGCGCACCTGCTGCGCATGCTGGGATTCGACACGCTGTACGACAATCATTTTCACGACGCCGAGATCGTGGCCATTGCCGGGCGCGACGGCCGCATCGTGCTGACGCGCGACCGCGAATTGTTGAAGCGCCGGGCGGTAACGCATGGCTGCTACGTGCATGCGCTGAAGTCGGAGCAGCAGTTGCGCGAGATCGTCGCGCGGCTGGATCTGGCGCGCAGCGCACGGCCGTTTACCCTGTGCCTGCACTGCAATGCGCCGCTGCGTCCGGTCGACAAGGCCGGCGTGCTGGATCGCCTGCCGCCCCGGGTCCAGGCAGGCTATGAGCGATTCAGTACCTGCGATGCGTGTGGTCGTCTATTCTGGGAAGGCTCGCACTGGCGCAACATGCGCCGGCTGCTGGATGATTTGTTGCCCAATGACTCCTGACGTGCCACGCACCTTATGAAAGGATTGCGGTGAAACGAACATTCCACGCTGTTTTGTCCGGCCTGCTGGCGGGCATTCTGTTGAGTGCCTGCGACAAGGCGCCCACCACTGCGACCCGAGCCGAGAGCGTGGCACTGAGTCGCGACCTCGATTCGCCGCAGGTGGCGCGCGGCCGCGTCCTTTATGACCGCCACTGCGCAGAATGCCACGGCGTGCAGGGCAGGGGGCCGGCCGGCGACTGGCGTATTCGCGATGCGGAGGGAATGTTTCCGCCGCCGCCGCTGGATGACAGCGCGCATGCCTGGCATCACCCCACGGCAGTCCTGCTGGAGATGGTGCGCGAAGGCAGCCCGCAGGGGCAGGGCAACATGCCCGCCTGGAAGGACAAGCTGAGCGAGCAGGACATGCAGGATGTGGTGGCGTACATCAAGTCGCTGTGGTCCGATCAGGCGTACGAACTCTGGCTGAAGATGGAGCGGCAATCGCTGGACGGCTGAAACTTGGCGGCGGCTCTGCCGTCTGACGGGGCGGTGCGGGTAGAATACCGCCGCTGCAATGATCCAATCAGGAGTAAACCCATGAGCGAATACGGATTCGATACCAAAATCAGCGGGCCTTTCGATGCCGCTGTCGAAAAAGTCACCGGTGCACTGAAAGCCGAAGGCTTCGGCGTGCTGACCGACATCGATGTGAAGGCCACCATGAAGGCCAAGCTCGATGTCGACCTGCGCCCTTACCGCATCCTCGGCGCGTGCAACCCGCCGCTGGCGCATCAGGCCATTTCGGCCGAGCCCGATGTCGGCATGCTGCTGCCGTGCAATGTGGTGGTGCGCGAGGAAGAGGATGGCGGCGTGACCGTGTCCTTCCTCGATCCCGGCATCATGGTCAAACTGGAGAGCAACGCGGCCGTGCACGGCGTGGCGACCGAGGCGCGCGCCCGCCTGCTGCGGGTGAAGGACAGCCTGACCGCCTGAGTTGCCTTGCGGCCGAAAAAAAGCCCGCAGCAGCGGGCTTTTTTTGCGCCAGAAAGCGGCCCGCTTCATGCCGCACACGCTTCGTATCCTGCGCGGGCAACAGGCTCAGGCGGCGGCATCATGTGCGAGGCAGCGCCTGCTGTGCAGCAGGCGGGAAAAGTCCTCCGCCGGCAATGGCCGGCTGAACAGATACCCTTGGGCTTCGTCGCATTGGCACGCTGCCAGCAGGGTGCGTTGTGCCCGGGTTTCCACGCCCTCGGCGATCACCTTGAGCTTGAGGCTGTGACCGAGGGAAACAACGGCGCTGGCGATGGCGGCATCTTCTGCATCGGTTGCCATGTCGCGCACAAATGACTGGTCGATCTTGAGCTTGTTGATCGGGAAGCGCTTGAGGTAGCTCATGGAGGAGTAGCCGGTGCCGAAATCGTCGATCGAAAGATGAACGCCGATCTGCTTGAGTTCGTTCAGGGTGGCGATGGTCGCGGTCACATCGTACATGGCCACGCTTTCGGTGATTTCCAGTTCTAGATGCGCGGGTGCGAGGCCGGTTTCCTTCAGGGTCTGCCGCACCAGCAGGGGCAGATTGCCGCTTTTGAACTGGCGGGCGGACACGTTGACGGCAACCGTCAGGTCGTCGAATCCGGCGTCTTGCCACGTCCGGGCCTGGGCGCAGGCGGTGCGCAGCACCCATTCGCCGATCGGAATGATCAGGCTGCTTTCTTCGGCCATCGGAATGAATTCGCCGGGCGCCAGCAAGCCCCGCGTGGGATGGCGCCAGCGCAGCAGGGCCTCCATGCCGATGATGCAACCCGATGTCAGGCCTACCTGAGGCTGGTAGAACACCTCCAGTTCATTGTGTTCGCCGGCGTGGCGCAGATAGTTCTCCAGTTCCAGGCGCTGCAGCGACTGTGCGTTCATGTCCCGGTCATAGCACTGCACGCCGTTGCCGCCGCGCTGCTTCACCCGGTGCAGCGCGCTGTCCACGTTCTTCAGCAGCGTCACGACATCGGTTCCGTCCTGCGGATAGACGGCGGCGCCGATACTGAAACTGAGAAAGAATTCGCGGGTCTCGACATGGAGCGGCGTTCTCATCGCGGCCATGATGCCGTCCGCCAGCCGGCTTGGCGCGTCGGGCGCATTCATGGGCGAGATCAGAATGGCGAACAGGTCGCCCTCGAAACGATACAGGGTGGCGGCGGCCGCGGCATCTTTGTCCTGTACCAGCCGCTGCGACAACCTGTCTGCCACCACCTGTAACACCGCATCGCCCATCGTGTGGCCCAGGCTTTCGATAATCGGCCGGAAACGGTCCAGGTTCAGCAGCAATACGCCGACCTGGTTTTTGTCTGCGGCTTGCGACATGGCCTCCTGCAGCCTCTGCTGGAACATGCGCCGGTTCTCCAGGTCGGTGAGCGGATCGTGGAAAGCCTGGTATTCGAGTTGCTGCTCTGCCTGCTTGCGTTGCGTGATGTCGGTCAGATAGACGTGCGCAGCGTCGAAGTCCTTCAGCAAATGAAATTCGCAGCGCAGGGTCCGGCCGGCGATGACATATTCGAAATGGTCATGCTCCTTTCCGGATGCCGCCAGCACGGTCAGCCGGTGCGGCAGGTCTGTTGGCAGCAGGCTATTGGGGGCGCTCGGCGCAGCACCGATGGTTTTCAGCATGTCCGCCGTCCCCGGGTTGGCATAGTCGATCTGTCCGTCCAGTGACAGGCGCAGCACCGGACTCGGGTTGCGCTCGGGAAACAGGGCCAGCTTCCTGCGTGCTCGCGCCTCGGCGATATAGGCGTTCACGTAGTATCCGACGAACACAGCGACCAGAAAGAGTACCGCGCTAAACGCCGCCACCAGCATGACGATGACGCGGATCGCGTTTTCCGCTTCCCAGCCGCGGGCAAAGACCCCTTGCTGGATGGAGCGAATCAGAAAATCGATGTTTTCATTGATTTCAAGAGCCTGCCTGCTGATGACCGCCAGCAGCAGGCGCGCTTTGTCCCAATCGATGGACTCGGCGCGCAAGGTTTCATCCAGTTGGCCGGTGAGGTTTTGAACCAGTTCGTCCTTTTCCTCGATTGCGGCAAGCTGAACGCTGCGCGGAAACCTTGCGCGCACAAAACGCAGGCCATCCTCGACGTCCTGCCGGTTGGCCTGATAGCGCTGCTGAAACGTCCTGCGGTCGGCGGTGGCGTAGTAGGCATACAGGATGGGCTCCTCGGCCACCACCGCAATCTTGAAGGCGGACAACTGCTCCAGCGCCGGCTGATCCTGATCGATCAGCAGCATGGTTACCCCCAGCGCCGATTGCCCCTGCACATAAATAAGCGTCGACAGCACAACTCCCATCAGGAGTACGGTCGCATAGACGGCGAGCACTTTTTTGCGCAGGCTGCGATCCATCTCAAGGTGCCCTCCCGGTGTCGCCCGCTAGGCTTGCGGACCCTGGTCGCCATGCCCGGAACAGAATTTCTTGCAAATGAAATAATCGAGCGAAATCTTTCCCGGCCCATGCAGCAGCGGCACCAGCAACAGCAGACCCCAGTAGGTATGATCCTTCAAGCCCACATCGCTCAGGCCGGGGTAGGAGATCACTGCCATCATGTTGAAAAGGAACAGTGACAGCGCCGCAAAACGCGTCCCCAGACCCAGCACGAGGAAGACCGGAAAGCTCAGTTCGATGATGGTGGCGAGCACTGCGGCCACTTCGGGCGACAGTAACGGCACGCTGAATTCGTAGGTGAACAGGAACACGGTGCTGTCCCAGCTGGTGATCTTGGTCAGTCCGGATTTCCAGAAAACGTTGGCGACCCAGAGCCGGATCAGCAGGTCCAGCGCCGGGCTCATGAAGTTCAGCGCCTTGATCACCGGGGTGCCGAAATGCGTTGCTTGCTCGATCAATGACATGGTGGGTCTCCTGACACGTCGACCAGAGTCGCTGCGACCAGATGCCGTTGCAGAAACAGCTGGAGGTCGAACGCTGGATCCGCCTGCGTCGCCTGCGCAAAAGCCTCTGCCACGGTGTGGGCGGCGGCAAGCGCCTCCAGCATGGCGAATTCCCCGGCGCCGAGCGGCTCCACTTCGACCTGAAAATGGTGGCGGCGGACCAGCAGGGTCACCCCGCCCTGGGACAGGTCGACGCCATGGTCGCCCTCGAATTCCGGCTGGTTGACTTCGCGGATGCGATGCACCGGATAGTCGGACGCCAGCAGCGCGCTCGCCGGATGCATCTGGAAACGCAGCTGGCCAAAGTGTTCGGCGGGGGTGGCGGCCAGCTTCTCCAGCGCTGGCGGGGCGTGCTCCGCCGCGTAAAAGACCTGATGGCAGGCCCATTCGAGCCGGGCGGTATCGGGAAGATAGGCCAGCGCATTGGCAGCCGGAAACTGCGCCAGAAACGTGGCGAATTGCATCCCGTAATCCTCGATGTCACCGCTCAGCGAAGCCTGGCGGCGGATGAAGCGATCCGCCGCATAATCGAAAAATTCCGTGCCCACTAGGCGTTCGATGACCGGATAAGCCGCCCGCAACGCTTCCCGCAGGTTGCTGAATACGTTGTTGCGGTAGATCGCCAGCCGCCGTTCGGCGTTCAGAGCGTCACCCCGCACGCAGTCCTCCAGGCCGGTGGGCATCTCGTCGAAAAGCGCCCGGCTGAAATCAAGCTGCAGCTGTCGCAGTGGGAGCATGGTTTTCCTCCTGCAGAATCGCGTCTGCCTTGTGCGCTTCCTCCAGCAATACGGCCAGCGGCGGAATGTCGGTATCCCATTCAATCAGGGTCGGCACCCTGCCGAAGCGCCGCACCGCATGGCGATACAGCGCCCAGACCGCGTCGGATACCGGCTTGCCATGGGTGTCGATGAGGCAGTCGCCGTTGCTGTCGAAGCCGGCCAGGTGCATCTCGCCGACCGCCGCGACCGGGATCGATTCAAGATAGGCCTCGGCATCGAAACCGTGATTCACGGCGCTGACATAGATATTGTTCACGTCCAGCAGAATGCCGCAGCCCGAGCGGGCCGCCACCTGGGAGACGAATTCCCATTCGGGAATGGTGGAGTGGGAATACTGGAGATAGCTGGAAACGTTTTCGATCAGGATTGGCCGGTTCAGGAAGTCCTGTGCCTGGCGCAGATGCGCGCTCACCACCGCGAGGGCTTCCTCGGTGTATGGCAGCGGCAGCAGGTCGTTCAGATAGCGACCGCCTGCCGAGCTCCAGCACAGATGCTCGGAAACCAGCGCCGGTTCGATGTGCTCGGCCAGTCGCTTCAGTTTGCCCAGATGTTCGCGGTTCAGTTCATCGGTCGAGCCGAGCGAGAGGCCGACCCCATGCAGGCTCAGCGGATAGTGCGCCCGCACCTGTTCCAGATAATGCAGGGGCTGGCCGCCGTCCCCGAAAAAATTCTCGCTATGCACCTCCAGCCAGCCGACGGCCGGCCGGGTGCTCAGGACTTCGCGGTAGTGCGGCGCGCGCAACCCGATTCCGGCGCGCGCCGGAGCCGGGTGGGTGCCGCCGTTAGCCGGATGCAACATGGTGGCACTTAGCTCTTGCCGGCGCCGCCAGGCTTGTTGTCGGCATCCCTGCTGACGTTGATGCCGCCCACGATTTTGTCGCAGGTTCCCTTGGGAACCAGTATCCAGGCGGTTTTGTCAGCAGCTGTCTTGGAGGTTCCGGCACATGCGTTTCCGGCGGAACCACAATCGTTCTTGCCTGCCTTGGCGATGCCCGCGCATTTTTCCATCTGCGGTGCCGCCAGCACCTGTCCGCCCATGGTCGCGAGGCCGAGCGCAATAAGGCCGGTAAACGCGGAACGAATGATTGCATCTGAGTTGTTCATGATCTGCTCCTTCTAAGGATTAAGTTGACGTTCAACATGTGACGGCGATGCCGTCACA
>JBFHXL010000060.1:0-8638 GCA_041599035.1 Thiobacillus sp.
GTCGTCAACGACTATTTCGCCAAGCTGATCCTCGCATTCGACCGGGTGCGGCTGGCACGTGATGACGGCCTGTCTGTGCTGGTCGCCACGCCGTATCAGGATTCCGACATCAAGGCTGCGGCCACCACGCTGGCGCGATTCACCGCGGACATGGAGCCCGCGATCGGGCACACGCTCGATCAGGTTGACGGGCCGTGACCGCGCATATCGTGCACATCGTCCACCGCTTCGATACCGGCGGCATGGAAAACGGCATGGTCAACCTGTTCAACACCCTGCCGCCGCAGCGCTACCGGCACACGGTGGTTGCGCTTACCGATTACAGCGACTTCCGCCATCGCATCACCGCGCAGCCGGTCGAATTCCATGCACTGCATCGCGCGCCGGGGCATGGACTCGGCTGGATGCTGCGGCTGTGGGCGCTGCTGCGCCGGCTCAAGCCCGATCTGGTGCATACCCGCAATCTGGCCGCGATGGAGGCACAATTCGTCGTTGCCGCCGCCGGCATTCGTGCCACCGTGCACGGCGAACATGGGCGCGACATATTCGACCTGTATGGCCAGAACCGGAAATACAATCTGCTGCGTCGTGCCGCGCGGCCTTTTGTTTCCAACTACATTGCGGTGAGCCGGGATCTCGAGGCCTGGTTGCGCTCGACCGTTGGCGTGCCGCCACGCAAACTGCACCAGATATACAACGGTGTCGATAGCGTCAAATTCCATTCACGTGCAGGGGTGCGGCCTGAGTCTGCGCATCCGGACAGCATTGTCTTCGGCTCGGTGGGGCGCATGGTCGGCGTCAAGGATTATCCGACGCTCACCCGTGCCTTTATCCGGCTGGTGCGCGAGCAGCCCGAACGGGCCATGCGTGCACGGTTGGCCATCATCGGCGAAGGGCCGGCGCGTGCAGAATGCCAGGCATTGCTGCAACAGGCCGATCTTGCGCATCTGGCCTGGATGCCGGGCGAGCGGCACGACATTGATGCGATCATGCACATGTTCGACGTGTTTGTGTTGCCGTCAAAAAACGAGGGCATTTCCAATACCCTCCTCGAGGCGCTGGCGAGCGGGCTGCCGGTAGTCGCCACCGCAGTGGGCGGCAATGTCGAACTGGTGACGGACGGTGTCAACGGTACGCTGGTGCCAGCGGGCGACGAGGTCGGGATGGCACAGGCCTTGCTCGCTTATCTTGATGATCCGGCGCGCATTGCCGAACACGGTGGCAACGCGCGGCGACACGCCGAGCAGCACTTCAGCATTGCGGCCATGGCAGAGGCGTATGCCAGGGTATACGATCAGACACTGGGACGTGGGCGCTGAGCAGCCGTCAGGCAGCTTGAGAACTCGACAGCTACAGGGATAAACAACAAACATGTGTGGCATTACCGGCATTTTCGATATGCGCGACACGAGCGATATTTCGCGCGACCTGCTGCATCGCATGAACGAAACCCAGTTTCATCGCGGCCCCGATGAAGGCGGCCTGCATCTGGAGCCGGGCCTGGGTCTGGGGCATCGGCGCCTGTCGATCATCGACCTGTCCACCGGCCAGCAGCCGCTGTTCAACGAAGACGGCTCGGTCGTGGTCGTGTTCAACGGCGAAATCTACAATTTCAAGGAACTGGTGCCCGAACTCGAGGCGCTGGGCCACACCTTTCGCACGCATTCCGACACCGAAGTCATCGTCCACGCCTGGGAGGCCTGGGGCGAGGCCTGCGTGGCGCGTTTTCGCGGCATGTTTGCTTTTGCGTTGTGGGACCGCAAGCAGGGAACCCTGTTCGTGGTGCGCGACCGGTTTGGCGTCAAGCCGCTGTATTACGCGTTTCTCGATACCGGCGAATTCATTTTCGGTTCGGAGCTGAAGTCGCTGATGGTGCACCCATGCCTGACGCGCGATATCGATCCGCTGGCGGTCGAGGAATATTTTGCCTACGGTTATGTGCCTGAGCCGCGCACCATCTTCAAGGGTGCATGCAAGCTGCCGCCGGGGTTCACGCTTACGCTCAAACGCGGTCAGTCGCGCGCGCTGCCCAGGCAGTATTGGGACATGCCGTTCACCCCGGTGGCGGTGAAGGACGAAGCCGTTGCCATGGACGAACTGGTCGCGCGGATGAAGGAATCGATTCGATTGCGCATGATCGCCGACGTGCCACTTGGCGCGTTCCTGTCGGGCGGGGTCGATTCCAGCGCGGTGGTGGCGATGATGGCCACGCAGTCTTCGACGCCGGTGAACACCTGCTCGATCGGCTTTGACGATCCTGCCTTCAACGAAATCGAATTCGCGCAACAGGTCGCCGATCGCTATCGCACCGACCACCATGTCGAAACACTGGCGGCCAACGACTTCAGCCTGGTCGGCAAACTGGCCCGGGTTTACGACGAACCCTATGCCGATTCATCTGCACTGCCGACTTACCGGGTGTGCGAACTGGCGCGCAAGCACGTGAAAGTGGCCCTTTCAGGCGACGGCGGCGACGAGCACTTTGCCGGCTACCGCCGCTATCGCTGGTTCCGCTACGAGGAGCGCATGCGTTCGGTGATGCCGCTGATGCTGCGTCGCCCCCTGTTCGGCACGCTCGGCAAGCTGTATCCCAAGGCCGACTGGGCGCCCAAGGTGTTTCGCGCCAAGACCACATTCGAGGCGTTGGCACGCGATACGGTCGAAGGCTATTTCCACGGTGTGTCGCTGCTGTCGGATGCGCAGCGCAAGCAACTGTTTTCCCCGACTTTCAAGCGCGAACTGCAGGGGTACGAAGCGGTGGAAGTGCTGCGCCGGCATGCGGCGGTCGCGCCCACCGACGACCCGCTCTCGCTGGTGCAGTATCTCGACATGAAAACCTATCTGGTGGGCGACATTCTCACCAAGGTGGACCGGGCCAGCATGGCGCATGCGCTCGAAGTGCGCGAACCGCTGCTCGACCATGAACTGATGGGCTGGGTGTCCGGGTTGCCCACCGACCTCAAGCTGCGCGGCACCGAAGGCAAGTACCTGTTGAAGAAGGCCATGGAACCCTATCTGCCGCACGATGTGCTGTATCGCAAAAAGATGGGTTTTTCGGTACCGCTGGCGGCGTGGTTCCGTGGGCCATTGGCAGCCACGATCCGCAGCGTGGTGCTGGGCGAGCGTCTGGCCTCGACCGACCTGTTCAACCAGGACTTTTTGCGCAACGTGCTGGAAGCGCATCAATCCGGGCGACGTGATTATTCGGTGATCCTGTGGACGGTGCTGATGTTCGATGCCTTTCTGGGACAGGTGCTGGGCATGGATGACGTGGAGCGGCAGGCCGCATGAAAATCCTGCATGTTTTCGACCATACGCTACCGCTGCACTCCGGCTACACGTTTCGCAGTGCGGCGATTCTGCGCAACCAGCGAAAAATGGGCTGGGAGACATATCACCTGTCCGGTCCCAAGCAGATCAATTGCAGCGTGCAGGAAGAAGATGCGGACGGTCTGCATTTTTATCGCACGCCCAGGCCAACGGGGCTGCTCGCCCGGCTGCCCGGTGCTGATCCGTTTGCAGTGATGCGGGCGATCGAAAAGCGCCTGCTGGGGTTGGCGCGTGAGCTGCAACCTGATGTCATCCATGCCCATTCACCGGTGCTTGATGCGGTGCCGGCGATTCGTGTCGGTCGCAAGCTGGGCATTCCGGTCGTCTATGAAATCCGTGCGTTCTGGGAAGACGCGGCAGTCGATCATGGCAGCACGCAGGAAGACAGCCTGCGATACAAACTGACGCGCGCACTCGAAACCTGGGCGGTGAAACAGGCCGATGCCGTGACCGTCATTTGCGAAGGCCTGCGCAAGGATCTGGTCAAGCGCGGGATTACCCCGAACAGGATCACGGTTATCCCCAATGCGGTCGACATCGACAAGTTCTCGGTTGGTGGCAAGCCGGACGCCGAGTTGAAAATGAAACTGGGGCTCGGCACCAGTCGTGTGCTCGGTTTCATCGGGTCGTTCTACGCGTATGAAGGCCTGGATCAGTTGATCGCTGCATTGCCCTTGATCATCAGGCAGATTCCCGATGTGAAGGTGTTGCTGGTGGGGGGTGGACCACAGGATACGGCGTTGAAGCAGCAGGTGATGGCGCTTGATCTGAAAGACCGCGTGGTCTTCACCGGACGCGTGCCGCACGGCGAGGTCAACCGTTATTACGATCTGGTCGACGTGCTGGTGTATCCGCGCCATCCGATGCGGCTGACCGATCTGGTGACCCCCTTGAAACCGCTGGAGGCGATGGCGCAGGGTCGGCTGATGGTGGCATCCGACGTCGGCGGCCACAAGGAGTTGATTCGGGACGGACAGACCGGCGTGCTGTTCCGCTCAGGCAAGGTAGACGACCTGGCCGCCAAAGTGGTGGCGTTGCTGCAGGACGAGCCGGGCTGGGACCGGATGAAACAGAATGGTCGCACGTTCGTTGAAACCGAACGCAACTGGGCGGCCAGCGTGGCCCGTTATCGGGATGTCTATAGCGCCCTGGTGAAAGCGCCACAGGAGACTGTCGTTGGCTGAGCTGGTTGTGTTCAGCTCGCTCTTTCCGAGCGCGGCCCGCCCGGGCGCAGGCCTGTTCATACGCGAACGAATGTTTCGGGTTGCGCAGCATAGGTCCCTGGTCGTGGTTTCGCCGCAGCCATGGTTTCCCGGACAGTCGCTGATCCGCTGGCTGCGTCCCGGTTATCGTCCAAGCGCGCCGGCACTGGAAATTCAGCAGGGGATTCATGTGTATTACCCGCGTTTTCTCTCGGTGCCGGGCCTGCTGCGTCAGTTCGATGGCCTGTCGATGGCCTTGGGCAGTTTCTTGTTGTTGCGGCGCCTGCGTCGTGACGGCGCGCGCCTCATCGATGCGCATTTTGCCTACCCCGATGGCGAAGCCGCGACCCGACTGGGACGCTGGTTTGGGTTGCCTGTCACCATCACCCTGCGCGGCACCGAAGTGCCGCACAGCCGTAATCCGTCGCTGCGATCGCATATGGTGCGTGCCTTGCAGGCCGCTGCGCGTGTGTTCTCGGTTTCGGATTCCCTGCGTCGGCTGGCACTTGAACTGGGGGTGGCGGCCGACAAGACCGAGGTTGTCGGCAATGGCGTGGATACCCGGATTTTCCAGCCGCAAGACCAGACTGAAGCGCGCACGAAACTTGATTTGCCGGCGCATGCGCGCATCCTGATTTCAGTGGGCGGATTGGTGGAGCGCAAGGGCATGCATCGCGTCATCGACTGTCTGCCCGCGCTGCTGCTGCAGCATCCCAATCTGCTTTATCTCATCGTGGGAAGCGGCGGACCGGAAGGCGACATGCGTGCCGAACTCGATGCCCAGGTGAGGCGGCTGGGGCTGAGCGGACATGTGCATTTTCTCGGTGCCTTGCCGCCGGAAGAACTGAAATGGCCGTTGTCGGCTTCCGATGTGTTCGTGCTGGCGACCCGCAACGAAGGCTGGGCCAATGTGTTTCTTGAAGCGATGGCCTGCGGACTGCCTGTTGTCACGACCGATGTCGGCGGTAATGCCGAGGTGGTGTGCCGCGACGAACTCGGCAGCATCGTGCCGTTTGGCGATGCAGTGGCCTTGCAGCAGGCGCTTGATGCCGCACTCGGTCGGGACTGGGATCGTGCCGCGATTATTGAATACGCGCAGGCCAACCAGTGGGATAAACGCGTTGCGCAGTTGCAGCAGGCGTTTGATTCCGTGCTGGCTTCCGCAGCGGACCCGAATCAGGCTGTGTCGGTGAAGCCATGAGTGTGCCCGCCTGGTTGGCCCGCAATGTGTTTCGTGCGCAGGAAGCGGCGATGCATCGCCCCACCTTTTCGATGCTCGCCGAACTGGAGCGCAGCCAGTGGCTGCCGCACGACGCGATGTGCTCGCTGCAAACGGAACGCCTCAATGCCTTGCTGCAAGGCGCGCTGGCACACAGCCCCTGGCATGCGGCTCGATTGCGTGAGGCCGGGCTGGCCGATGCCGCTGCGGCGGGAGCTGTGTCCTTGAGCGATCTGTCGCGCCTGCCGACGATGAACAAGCGTGATGCGCGTGACAACGTCGAACAACTGGTGTGGCGCGAGGTACCGGGCGGCGTGTTCAAGTACACCACCGGCGGATCAAGCGGCGAGCCGCTTATTTTCTATTTTGGCCGCGCCCGTCAGGCGGCCGATGCCGCTGGCCGCCTGCGGGCGAGGCGCTGGTGGGGGCTGGCGCCGGGTGAGCGCGAGGTGTACCTGTGGGGCGCGCCCGTGGAGTTGTCCAGAACGGATCGCATCAAGACGCTGCGCGACCGCCTGGTCAATCAGTTGCTGCTGAATGCATTCGAGATGTCGCCTGAGCGGATGGACGAGTATCTGGCAGCGATCCGGGACTGGAACCCGAAAGCGATTTACGGTTACGCCAGCAGCCTGGCCCTGCTCGCCGCCCATGCCGAGTCGCGAGGGGCTCGCCTGAGATGGCCCGCGTTGCGCGTGGTGAGCGCGACCGGCGAGCCGCTGTTTCCGCATCAGCGCGAACTGATCGAACGCGTGTTCGGCGTGCCGGTATCGATTGAATACGGTGCGCGTGATGCCGGCCTGATGGCGTTGCAATCGCCGGATGGCACCCTGTTGCAGATGAGCGAAACGCATCTCATCGAAGTGCTGGACGATGCCGGCAACCCGGTGGAAGAGGGCGAAGCGGTGATTACCAGCCTGGTGTCCGAGGCCCAGCCCTTCATCCGCTATCGTACCGGCGACGTGGTCCGGCGTGCGGGCAAGGCCGATCCCGGCGGACGCGGTCTGGAAGTATTGGATGCCCTGGTCGGACGGCAAACCGACTTCATCGTCGCCGCTGACGGCCGCATCATGCATGCGCTGGCCGTGATCTATGTCCTGCGCGCCATTCCCGGCGTGGGCCAGTTCAAGCTGATCCAGCACACCGTCGACCAGATGGAGGTGCAGGTCGTTCCGGATGCGCGCTGGAACGATGACGCGCGTGAAGCAGTGATTCATGGGTTGCGAGCCCGCCTAGGGCCTGCGCTGGATATCAAACTGATACTGCTGGACACAATCGCCCCGGAAGCCTCGGGCAAGCACCGCTATGTCGTCAGTCACGTTCCCTTGCACGACGCGCTTGCGCAGGCGGTCACATGAATTCTGCCGCCATAAAGTTTTTTGCTCTGGTTGACCAGCCGATTCGAGACCAACCTGAGTATCCATTCCAACTGCATCGGATGATGCAGGATATGATCGAGGGAACGTGCGGGTCTGATTTGGAACACAGCGCCTGTATACACACCACTCCAGACATCCTGATGATGGATAAGGTGGACATCTTTGATTTACCTTATGCTCAAGAGAAGCGCCCATGAGAGACCTGCTTCTAACCGGAATTGTTTTTGGCCTGTTGCCGTTTATTCTAAAACGGCCTTGGACCGGTATTTTACTTTTGGCATGGTTGGGTTACATGAATCCACAGAGACTGACCTGGGGGTTTGCCTACAGCATCCCTTTTTCCCTGGTTGTCGCCCTCGTCACCATCGTGGCCTTCCTGTTTTCGAAAGAAAAAAAAGAAATGCTTTGGACGCGGGAGACTGTATTGCTGCTTATTTTTATCGGCTGGATGCTGTTCACCACCTTTCTTGCATTTTACCCAGATGATGCATGGACCCAGTGGAACAAGGTCTGGAGGATTCAGTTAATTGTCTTCCTGACAGCAATGCTTATCAAGGATCGCCACCAGCTGACCTGGCTGGTCTGGATCATTGTTTTATCACTCGGATACTATGGTGTGAAAGGCGGTTTCTTTACGCTTGCCACGGGTGGTTCGTTCCGTGTATGGGGGCCCGATGGAAGTTTCATCGGCGGCAACAACGAAATAGCCTTGGCATTGGTCATGACTATTCCGCTTATTCGCTATCTGCATCTTCAGGCCGATCGAAACTGGGTGAAACTTGGACTCGCTGGTGCGATGCTGCTTTGTGCTGTTTCAGCGATCGGAAGCCAATCGCGAGGCGCATTGCTGGCCATCGTGGCCATGGGGTTCTTTCTGTGGACGAAAAGCCGCAATAAAGCAGTCACGGGGATTTACCTGGCCGTTGCCGTTGCCATCATTGCCGCAACCATGCCACAGTCATGGTATGACCGAATGAATACGATCGAGACTTACCAGGAAGATGCTTCGGCTCAAGGGCGGATCAACTCCTGGCATGCTGCATTTAATGTGGCCAAGGATCGGGTTACCGGTGGCGGGTTCGAAGTGCTCACGAGGCCGGCAACCTTCCATCAATACGCGCCCAACCCTTACATGGTTCACGATGCGCACAGTATTTATTTTGAGGTGATGGGCGAACATGGCTTTATAGGTTTTGGGCTGTTCATCCTGCTAGGGATTTTTGCCTGGCTACGTGCGCAGAAGGTCATACGAATCTGCAAGAATGACCCTGATAGAAAATGGGCTTCCGACCTGGCTGCCATGATTCAGGTCAGCCTGATCGGTTATGCAACGGGAGGCGCTTTCCTGGGGTTGGCCTATTTTGATCTGCCTTACCACCTTATGATCATGGTCTTGTTAGCGGCAAAGTTTTCGGGTGTGCTGGACAAACTGCCGCAGGGTAGGTCAAATGTCTTGGGCGAACTGCCGATTCATCCCTCGGCACGGTGAGATGAATCACGCAGCTTGCAGA
>JBFHXL010000061.1:0-8621 GCA_041599035.1 Thiobacillus sp.
CCTATTCCTCGCCTCGCGGCGTCTGGCCGTTAGCCAGCATCCTGCTCTATGGAGCCCGGACTTTCCTCTCCCGCTTGCGCGGCAGCGGTTGTCTGACCGGCTTTCCCGTCTGGATTATAAAGCTATTGGCGCCCCATTCCGCAAACAACCCCATTCCGATCAGGACACGGCCGGGTGCCCGTTTGATGCGACAACGCGCCAGCGAATGGCCTCGCCCGCACGTAGCGGCACCAGGACATCTTCACCCAACTTGAGGCTGGCCGGCACCTCCCGGCTTTCACGTTTGAGCGTGATCGTGCCGGCATTGCGTGGCAGCCCATAAAAATCCGCCCCATGGAAACTGGCGAAGCCTTCGAGTTTGTCCAGCGCACCCGCGTCGTCAAACACTTCAGCATACAACTCGATCGCGGCATGCGCGGAATAAATGCCGGCGCAGCCGCAGGCGGCCTCCTTGGCGCCCACCGCATGCGGCGCGGAATCGGTGCCGAGAAAAAACGTGGGATTGCCGGAAATGGCCGCGGCCACCAGCGCCTGGCGATGTTGCTCACGCTTCAGCACCGGCAGGCAATACAGATGCGGGCGGATGCCGCCACGGAACATGGCGTTGCGGTTGTACAGCAGGTGATGCACGGTAATCGTTGCAGCGACGTTGGCCGGCGCCGCCGCCACGAACTCGGCGGCCTGGCGCGTGGTGATGTGCTCGAGCACGATTTTCAGGCGGGGAAAGTCGCGCAGCAACCGGGTTAGATGGCGCTCGATGAACACCGCTTCCCGATCGAACACATCCACATCGGGATCGACCACCTCGCCATGCAGCAGCAAGGGCATTCCCGCTTCTTCCATCGCCGCAATTGCCGGATAGGCTTTGGCCAGATCCGTGACGCCCGAATCGGAATTGGTGGTGGCGCCTGCCGGGTAGTACTTCACCGCATGCACCCAACCGCTTTCGCGCGCCCGGCGGATTTCCGCGGGCGACGTGTTGTCGGTGAGATAGAGCGTCATCAACGGCTCGAATGTGGTGCCCGTGGCCGCAGCCAGCAAGCGGTCACGGTAGGCGGCCGCATCGGCCACGGTCACGACCGGCGGCTTGAGATTGGGCATGGCGATCGCGCGGCCGAACACGCGTGCGGTATCGGGCAGCACGCTTTGCATGGCGGCGCCGTCACGAAAATGGATATGCCAGTCGTCAGGGCGGGTAATCGTAAGGGTGTCGGTCATGCGTTGTCCTGGTCCTGCGGCTTGCGCGCCAGCGTCATTTTATAGAGCTCGGCCTTGCTGCGGCCGGTGATCTTCGCTGCGAGTTTGGATGCCAGCGTGGGCGGCAGATCGCCCAGCAGCACATCGAGCACGCGCATCGCCTCGGCATCCACGATTGCAGCTTCCGCTGCCGGCGGGTGCACGATGACGACGAATTCGCCGCGCACGTTGTTGGGGTCGGCCGCCAGCCAGGCCGGTGCATCACACAACGGCAGGGTGACGATGGTCTCGAAGCGCTTGGTGAGTTCGCGCGCCAGCGTCACCGTACGCGCACTGTCCAGCACGGCCGCCATGTCGGCCAGCGTTTCCTCGATGCGATGCGGTGCCTCGTAAAACACCAGCGCACAGGGCAGGGCCGCAAGCGTTTGCAGCTGCGTCCTGCGTGCGCCGGCCCTGGGCGGCAGAAAGCCATGGGACAACCATGCCCCGGACTCGAGTCCGGCGACAGACAGTGCGGTGGTCACCGCCGAGGCGCCGGGAATCGGCACCACCCGCTGCCCCGCCGCGCGCACCGCCGCCACCAGCCGCGCACCGGGATCGGATACCGCCGGGGTGCCGGCATCCGACACGTAGGCCACCGCATCGCCGGCGGCGATGCGTGCGACCACCTTGTCGGCCGCCTCGCGTTCGTTGTGCTCGCGTATGGACATCAGCGGCTTGGCGATATTGAAATGCGCGAGCAGCTGTCCCGACACGCGGGTGTCTTCCGCCGCCACGCGGTCCACGCGCTGCAATATGTCGAGTGCGCGCTGCGTGATGTCGCCCAGGTTGCCGATCGGCGTGGCGACGACATAAAGGGCGGGAAACAGGGGGGTATGATGGGTCATCTCGTTCATGTCCCGCTATTGTCGCAGATGTTGAAATCCCTGCTCGGGCAATCCGCCGAATCGCGCGCCGAAGCCTTCCTGCAGGCGCGTGGCCTGACCCTGCTGGCGCGCAACTGGCGCTGCCGCTTCGGCGAGATCGACCTCATCATGCAGGATGGCGCCACCCGGGTCTTCGTCGAGGTGCGCCTGCGCAGCCGCAGCGATTTCGGCGGCGCCGCCGCCAGCGTGACCCCGGCCAAGCAAAAAAAGCTGCTGGCGGCAGCGCGCCAGTATCTGACCACGCTGAAAACAGTGCCCCCGTGCCGCTTCGATGTGGTGGCGCTGTCCGGCGCCGCGCCGCCTGAATGGATCAAGAACGCATTCGACGATGTGGGATAATCCCGCCCCTAATGGTGCCTGTGCTGCAGGACATCACGCGAATTCACGAAATATCCGATCCAGCCATGCCCTTACACGACAGAATCCTTGAGCATTTTCAGGCCTCGGCACAGACCAAGCTGGATGCGGCCGACAGGCTGGCGCCGCATATCGAACAGGCCGCCCGGCTGATGGTGCAAAGCCTCACCCAAAACGGGAAAATTCTTGCCTGCGGCAACGGCGGTTCGGCTGCGGATGCACAGCATCTTGTCTCACATATGGTCAACCGTTTTGAGCAGGAGCGTCCCGGCCTGGCAGCCATTGCGCTTACCACCGATACGTCTACCATGACATCAATAGCCAACGATTATGCCTACGACCATGTGTTTGCACGGCAGGTCAAGGCGTTGGGTCAGCCGAACGATATTTTGCTGGCGATTTCCGCCAGCGGTCATTCGCCCAGCGTGTTGCAGGCCGTGGCCGCTGCCCATGCGCGCAGCATGCCGGTGATCGCCTTGACCGGACGCAGCGGCGGGGGGCTTGCGGAACAAATGCAGGCGGACGACGTCTTCCTATGCGTGCCCACAGAATCCACTGCGCGCATCCAGGAAGTCCATCTGCTGATCATTCATTGCCTGTGCGATTCGATTGACAGCGTTTTATTAGGAGTAGAGGAATGAACAAACTGATCTACATGGCATTGGCGGGCGTGGTCTTGTCACAACTGTCGGGATGCGCCGCCGTCGTGGTGGGTGGCGCCGCCACCGGCACCGCTGTCGCAACTGACCGCCGCACAGCCGGCGTCTTTATCGGCGACCAGGAAATCGAATTGCGCGCAATGGCGCGTCTGGAAGAAGCGTTCCCGCAGAAGACAGACCGGATTTCCGCCACCAGCTATAACCGCCAGGTCCTGCTCACCGGCCAGGTTCCGGATGACGCCACGCGCAACAGCGCCAGCACGGTTGTAAAGGAAATTCCCGATGTGCGCACAGTATTCAACGAACTCACCATCTCGGGCGTGACCTCGCTGACCTCGGAAGCCAACGATGTTGCCATCACCAGCAAGGTCAAGGCGCGCCTGCTGCATGATGAACGGGTGCCCGGCACCAAGGTCAAGGTGGTGACCGAAGCCGGTGCGGTTTATCTGATGGGCTTGCTGACGCAAGCCGAAGCCAACGTCGCCATGGAAATCGCACGCACCACGACTGGCGTGACCAAGGTCGTCACCCTGTTCGAATATATCAACTGATGTCGCCGCCCGGCGCCGATCGCACCGGGACGCGAACCAACAAAGCGTGATCATTGTCGTCGCGGCAGTGGACGACGGACGACAATGCGGGCCAGGCCTATTTCAAACCCGTCGCGTCATTCTGCATAATCCGCTTTTGCCGAACCGACTGATGACAGGCCTTCCATGATTTATCACGATCTGCGCGACTTCATTGCCCAACTCGAAAAAATGGGCGAGCTGAAACGCATCGCCGTCGAAGTCGATCCCAAACTGGAAATGACCGAAATCGCCGACCGCGTGCTGCGTGCCGGCGGACCGGCGCTGCTGTTCGAAAACCCCAGGGGCTATTCCATACCGGTGCTGGCGAACCTGTTCGGCACGGTCAAGCGCGTCGCGCTGGGAATGGGTGAAGACGACCCGGCGCGGCTGCGCGAGGTCGGCAAGCTCCTCGCCTACCTGAAGGAGCCCGAGCCGCCGAAAGGGCTGCGCGACGCCTGGGACCAATGGCCTGTTCTGAAGCAGGTATTGAACATGGCGCCGAAGGACGTTCGCAGTGCGCCATGCCAGGCCGTGGTGTGGGAAGGTGCCGATGTCGATCTCGGGCGCCTGCCGATCCAGCACTGCTGGCCGGGCGATGTGGCGCCGCTCGTCACCTGGGGGCTGACCGTCACCCGCGGCCCGCACAAGAAACGGCAGAACCTCGGCATCTATCGCCAGCAGGTGATCGCGCCGAACAAGCTGATCATGCGCTGGCTGGCACACCGCGGCGGCGCGCTCGATTTTCGCGAGCATCAGCTGGCGCATCCCGGCACACCGTTCCCGCTGGCGGTCGCGCTCGGTGCCGACCCGGCGACCATCCTCGGCGCAGTCACCCCGGTGCCGGATTCGCTGTCGGAATACCAGTTCGCTGGCCTGTTGCGCGGCGCCAAGACCGAGGTGGTGAAATGCCTCGGCAGCGACCTGCAGGTACCGGCATCGGCCGAGATCGTACTCGAGGGCGTGATCCATCCGGGTGAAACGGCACTCGAAGGCCCGTACGGCGACCACACCGGCTACTACAACGAGCAGGAAACCTTCCCCGTGTTCACCGTCGAGCGCATCACGATGCGGCACGATCCGCTCTACCACAGCACCTACACCGGCAAGCCGCCGGACGAGCCGGCGATTCTCGGAGTGGCATTGAACGAGGTGTTCGTGCCGCTGCTGCAAAAGCAGTTTCCCGAAATCACCGATTTTTATCTGCCACCCGAAGGCTGCTCCTACCGCATGGCGGTGGTGAGCATGAAGAAAGCCTACCCTGGCCACGCCAAGCGCGTGATGTTCGGCGTGTGGAGTTTTCTGCGCCAGTTCATGTACACCAAATTCATCATCGTCACCGACGACGACGTCGACGTGCGCGACTGGAAGGAAGTGATCTGGGCGCTCACCACGCGCGTCGATCCGGCGCGCGACACCCTGTTGGTGGAAAACACGCCGATCGATTACCTCGACTTTGCCAGCCCGGTATCCGGACTCGGCAGCAAGATGGGCATCGATGCCACCAACAAGTGGCCGGGCGAAACCGCGCGCGAGTGGGGCACGCCGATCGTGATGGATGCCGATGTGAAGGCGCGGGTCGATGCATTATGGAGTGATCTCGGGCTGTAATCAGGGCAATCTGACGCCCGGTTTCCGGAGCAACGGCCAACCCGCGAACACGGCCAGTACGTCAAGCGGGGTTCATTTCGGCGCCGCCGCCGGCGCCGGCATTTCACTGGCTCGAACCCACTCCAGCAGCGCGCGTTGTGCCGCCTCGCTGCGGTTGGCGTTGGCGTGGTTGACCAGCATGACGAAACTGACCCGCTCGCCACGCGTGGTGTACACGTAGCCAGCCAATGCGCTGACGTCGCGCAGGGTGCCGGTTTTGAGATGCGCGTTGCCTGCGAGCGAACTGCCATTGAAGCGCCGCTTCAATGTGCCGTCGATGGAAACAATCGGGAGCGCCGCTTCAAACTCGGCAAACAGCGGGCTGCGGTACGCCGCACGCAACAGTTGGGTCAGCGCATCCGCGCTGATGCGCTCGATACGCGACAGCCCCGCACCGTTTTCCAGAACCAGCTTGCGGGTCGGCACGCCGCGTTGCATCAGCACAGCGTGCACCGCGCGCGCAGACTTTTCCAGCGTCGCCGGTGCGCCATAGGCTTCCGCACCCAACGTCAGAAACAGGTTACGCGCCATCAGATTGTTGGAATATTTATTAAGACGGGTCAGCGCATCGGTCAACGGTTGCGAGGCGAACCGCAACAACGGCGCCGCATTCGGCGGCAGCCCCGGCACGGTTGCGCCGCTGAGCGTGCCGCCCGACTCCGCCCACAAGCCGCGGAAAATGAAATCGAACGTGGCCGCCGGCTCGAACAGATTCAGCGACATCGTCTGCTCGCCGCAGTCGCGCGCGTAACGCCCGCGCAGCACCAGCTCAAAACGCTCGCCATCGGGAATGGACGGGGTGATCGCATCCTTCACGCCGGTACATGCCGCGCGTTCATCCAGTACCAGCTGCGAGGTCAGCGTCACCCCCGGCAACGCGATATCCGGCACGATCGACAGGTCGCGCTCTCCCGGCTTCAGGTGCAGCATCGTTGCATTGAAATTGGCCACCAGCGGCCCCGGCGCGGCGTTGTACAAGGCCAGCGGCTCGCCGTCGAATGCCCCGGAATCCAGTGCCGGCACCTCGAAATGGCTGAGATCGAGCACCAGATTGCCGCGGATATGGCGCACCCCGCGGGCGCGCAACGCGCGCTGCAGCAACCACATCCGCTCGAGCGTCAGCGTCGGATCGCCATAGCCCTTGACGACGAGATCGCCCGCCAGCACGCCGTCCGCAATGGAACCATCGGCCCAGATATCGGTAGACCACGCATATCCCGGCCCCAACTGATTCAGTGCCGCGAAGCTCGTAACCAGCTTCATCACCGAGGCCGGATTCATCGCCGCTTCAGCGTTGAGGCTGAGCAGCGGCTCCGCCGCATCGAGCGGCTGCACCACTACCGCCACGTGATCAGACGGAATACCCGCCTGCCTGAGCGCGGCGGCAAAGGCAGCGGGGAGATCCGCGGCATGGGCTGAAACGACAAGGCCTGCAATCAGCAGGCCAAACAGATAACGGGAAGCGTATCGAATCAATGGCATGTCGCCATTATGCCGAATTCAATTAAAGGCCGGCCGCTCCGATGCGCCGACACGCTTCATGGGTGAGCATGCTCTTCCGGCGCAAGCGCGGCCAGGCCGCCGCGTAAAACATAGGTATCCAAACCACGCTGGGCAAGCAGAAAAGCCGCGGCACTGCTGCGCTGGTCGTGCTGGCAAAAAACAATGTAGGTTGTATTCGGGTCGAGCAACGAGGCTTTCAGACGCAACAAATACAAAGGCAGATTCAGGCTGCCGCGCAAGGTTCCTGCCTGATATTCCTCTTCCAGCCGCACATCCACCAGCTGAGCGCCCTTTTGCAACAGGCTACGTGCCTCCTCCAGGTCTATGCTTTTCACCAGCGGTGCTTTCAGCACAGCCTCAAAATCTTCCTTGGACAGGCGCATCAGCACGCAGTCGCTCTTCAGGGTCACGCTGGCATTGCGAAGTTCGCCGGTCAGCAGGGCCTCCTCGCCAAAACCATCACCAGGTCCGAGGTCGGCCAGTACCGTGGACACACCATCCGCCGTGGAACGGGAAACCTGGGCATGCCCCGAACGGATCAGATAATAATAATTCGCGGGCTCGCCCTGCCGGATGATGGCATCGCCAGACTTGCCACGTATTTTTTCGAAGCGCGCAAACATGGCATTGGCGTAGGCCGGTGGCACCTTGCGAAAAGCGGGTTCGGACAAAATATGCATCATCCAGACAGGGTCGTCGCTGCCGTCATACTCGAAAACTTCATAGGCGACAGCCTGATCCGAACCCAGGCATGACTCCAGCGCTTTCTCGTCCAAACGAAGCAGACGCACCGAAGACGCGGTGACCGCGCTGCAAGCCCGTGGATGGGTGCGGGACAGGGCGTGGCGCGCCTCGTCAGTGCCCGACTGACAGGTGCGGGGCGCGCTGTGCGGTGCCTGGCAAATGACCTTGCCTTCCAGCAGGAAATAAAGCCACGGATCGTCTTCGCCCTGACGAAAAATCACCCGGCCTGCCGGCAGCGCGACTTCCTCTGCCTTGACGGCAAGTTCATCAAGCACGCGACTGGACAACGCATTGAGCGGTACAAATTGACGGAGCAGGTTCGTATTCATGGATAACAGCGATGTGCCTAAGCCAGATCCTCGACATACCAGTCCATCGCTTCGGCCAGCCCTTCACCGATGCGGTGCGTGGGCGCATATCCCAGGCGCGATTGGGCCTTGGAAATATCGGCGAGCGAATGGCGCACGTCGCCGGCACGGAAATCACGATAGTGCGGTTTGGCCGCGGCGAGATGCGGAAATCGCGGCGCCAGCAGCGCGCGAATCGATTCGAACAGCTGATTCAGCGTGGTGCGGTCGCCGACCGCAACGTTATAGACCTGGTTGGCCGCATCCGCATGCTGACTGGTGGCGGCGAGCAGGTTGGCCTGGATGACGTTGTCGATGTAGCAGAAGTCGCGGCTGGTTTCGCCGTCGCCGTTGATGTAGACCGGCTCGTTGTGGATCATGCTGGCGACCCACTTCGGCACCACCGCGGCATACGCCCCATTGGGGTCCTGGCGGCGGCCGAAGATGTTGAAATATCTGAGGCCGATGCTTTCCATGCCGTAGCAGCGGCCGAATACGTCGGCATACAGTTCGTTGACCAGCTTGGTCACCGCGTAGGGCGACAACGGCTTGCCGATGACGTCCTCGACCTTGGGCAGACCCGGATGGTCGCCGTAGGTCGAAGAGGACGCTGCATAGACGAAGCGTTTGACCCTGGCGTCACGCGCCGCCACCAGCATGTTGAGAAAG
>JBFHXL010000062.1:0-8526 GCA_041599035.1 Thiobacillus sp.
CATGCAAACGGGCTCCCGCGGGAGCCCGTTTGCATGAAGCGGCGAAAAATTACAGCACTTCTTTTTCGAGTTCTTCCAGCGAGGTGTGGCGCACGTCCTTGCCCTTGACCATGTAGACCACGTATTCCGACATGTTCTTGGCGTGGTCGCCCATGCGCTCGATCGCCTTGGTGACGAACAGGATGTCGATGAAAACCGAAATGGTGCGCGGGTCTTCCATCATGAAGGTGATGAGGTGGCGCAGGTTGAGACGGAATTGCTCGTCCACGTCCTGGTCCTGGCGCGCGATTTCCACCGCCTTGGTGGCATCCAGGCGCGCAAAGCCGTCGAGCGCCTTGCGCAGCATGTCGAGCACCTGTTCGCCCATGTATTTGACTTCGGTGAAACGCGGCAGGCTGATGCGTTCGGCCTGATGAATGAGCCTGGCCATGCGTGCGATCTTGGCCGCTTCGTCGCCGATGCGTTCCAGGTCGGTGATGGTCTTCACCACCATCATGACCATGCGCAGGTCGGACGCGGTGGGCTGGCGCCGCGCGATGATATGGGTGCAGTCCTCGTCGATCGACACTTCCAGCGCATTGACGTTGTGGTCGTTGGCGTCGACCTGTTCCGCCAGCTGCATGTTGCCCGAGACCAGGGCTTCGATCGCGTTGGTGATCTGTTCTTCGACCAGTCCCCCCATTCTCAGCACGTCGGCGCGCACGGCTTCGAGCTCGGCGTCAAACTGCTTGTAGGTATGTTCAGTCAGCATGGTGTTGTTCTCTCCAGTAATCCACCTGAGATTATAGGCTCCGAATTGTGACGGTTACATGTACGGCAGGTTTCACTGGGTGCTGAAGGGCAGCGCGTAATGTGCGCCGTCGATGTCGAGGAACACGGTCCAGTCGCGGCGTCCGCTGACGCATACCGGCAGCGTCACCCTGGCGACAAACACGCCGTTTGCGTCCGGCTTCAGGTCATAGCGGTTAAAGCCCATGTCCATGCCGTTCATCTGAAACGCCGCGCTTATCCGGCTTGCCCCCGGCGCGTCGACGCCGAGGTCGAAGGGTTCCAGCGGCGCCGGCTGGGTCGAAAAGCGCAGCGTCACGGCCGTGCCGTGATGGCTGAAGCCGCAGCCGGCGAGCGGATCCACGCAGGCAATCGCCTGTGCTTCGGCCGGGCGCTTCAGCCAGTAGCCGGCCGCGGCAATGCCGATCAACGCCACGATGAGCAGCAGGGGGAACGCAAATCGTTTCATGTCCAGGCACCTCGTAGCAAAGCAACCCCATGCGCGCCGTGCGATTGCGCCAGCGTCACGTCGTCGCGGCCCAGTCCGCCCAGGCCATAAACCGGAATCGCGCTGGCCGCGGCCAGCGTAGCAAAGCGCTCCCATCCCAGCGTCGGCGCGCCCGGATGGGTGAGCGTGGGCAGCACCGGCGAGAGCAGCGCGTAATCCGCTTCGAGCGCGGCGGCATGCGCCAGTTCGGCGCCGTCGTGACACGACACGCCGACCCATTCGCAGTCGGGGCGCGCCGTCAGTACGGCTGCCGCAGCCGAATCGAGATGCACGCCGTCGGCCCCGGCAGCGCGCGCCAGATCCAGGCTGCCGTTGACCAGCACGCGCGCTCCATGCGGGCGGGCGCGGCGCACCGTTTCACGCGCAAGCTGCAGGCGCTCGGCCTCTGGCAGGCGCTTGTCGCGCAGCTGGATCAGCCGCAGGCCGTCGGCGAGGGCGACATCGAGGCGGGCCAGAAACGTGTCCACGCCGAGCGACTCGGCATGCGAAATCCCCAGCAGCGGCGGCAGCGAAAGCGCCTTCAGGATCGGGAAATTGGCCGGCAAGAGCGGCGTCACCTCGGTCGCGTCGGGCCGCTGCCACGACAGGACTTGCCCCTCGTGCGGATGGGGCGTGCCCTGCCAGTCGAACACGCGAAAAAAATTCAGCCGCACGGTGGCGTGCGGATACTCGAATATCCGCGTGATCCAGCGATGGGCGCGGCCGATGACGATCCCCAGCTCCTCGTGCAGCTCGCGCGCCAGCGCCGCTTCCGGCGCTTCGCCCGCCTCCACCTTGCCGCCGGGAAACTCCCAGTAGCCCGCATAGACCTTGCCCGGCGGGCGTTGCGCCAGCAGTACCCTTCCATCGGGCTGGGCCAGCACCGCGGCGACAACCTCGGTAATGGATGCCGTGGTTTGGTTCATTGGTTTCCTGTCCAGTCACGTGCGAACTGCCACGCCACCCGGCCGTTGCGGGCGCCGCGCCCCTGTGCCCATTGCAGGGCGGCGCGATCGAAGCGTGCGTCAGCGGGCGTGGCGGCACCGAGCCGAACAACCCAGTGCCGGGCAATCGCGAGATAGGTGTCCTGGTCCATGACATGAAACGGTACCCACAGGCCGAAACGGTCGGACAGCGACACTTTTTCTTCTATCGCTTCGCCCGGGTGCACTTCATCACCGAGATATTTTGTCTCAAGATTTTCCGCCATGTATTCCGGCATCAGGTGGCGGCGGTTGCTGGTGGCGTAGATCAGCACATTGTCCGACGGCCCCGCCAGCGAGCCGTCGAGTGCGGCCTTCAGGCTGGCATAGCCGGCCTCGTGTTCGGCAAAGCTGAGGTCGTCGATGAAGACGATGAAGCGGTAGTCCGCCTCCGCCAGCAGGTCGAACAGATCGGGCAGATGCGGCAGCCCGGCCTTGTCCACTTCGATCAGGCGCAGCCCTTTCGCCGCATATTTGGCGTGCACGGCTTTCACCAGCGACGACTTGCCGCAACCGCGCGCACCGGTCAGCAGCACGTTGTTGGCCGGTTTGCCGGCGACAAACTGGCGCGTGTTGGCGTCGACCCGCTGTTTCTGCTCGTCGATCGCCAGCAGGTCTTTCAGCGCCACCCGCTGCGGATGCAGGATCGGCTTCAGTTCGCCGGCCTGCGCCGACCAGCGCGCGGCCCGCACCGTCTTCCAGTCGAGTGCGGCAGGGGGGCTGAAACGCGCATCGAGACGCGTCAGCACCCGTTCCAGCATCTGTTCAAGTGCGGTATTCGGCATTGATTTTCACGTAGTCGTAGGAGAAGTCGCAGGTCCATACCGTAGCGGAAACCCCACCGCGATTGAGCGCCACGCGCACCGTGATGTCGGCTTCCTGCATCACCG
This sequence comes from Thiobacillus sp., assembly GCA_041599035.1. Classification (GTDB taxonomy): domain Bacteria; phylum Pseudomonadota; class Gammaproteobacteria; order Burkholderiales; family Thiobacillaceae; genus Thiobacillus. Next base: position 3,129 of record JBFHXL010000062.1, read on the forward strand.
CCGCGCCCTGCGCCTCGGTATAGCTTGCCGCGCGGCCGCCCTTTTCTGCCACCAGCACGTCGCCCAGATGGACCTGCAGCGCGTTGACGTCGAGGTCGCTGACGCCGGCGTAGCCGATCGCGGCGAGAATGCGGCCGAGGTTGGGGTCGCTGGCAAAGAACGCGGTCTTGACCAGCGGCGAACGCGCGATCGCATAGGCGATCTGCTTGCATTCGGCGTGGTCGCGCCCGCCTTCGACCGCCACCGTGATGAACTTGGTTGCGCCCTCGCCGTCGCGCGCCATCGCTTGCGCCAGATCGATCGCCACTTCGCTCAGCGCCGCCTTCAGCGCCGCATAGTCGGCGCTGCCGGTGTCGGCAATTTCAGCGTTGCCGGCCTGCCCGCTGGCGATCAGGATGAAGCTGTCGTTGGTCGAGGTGTCGCCGTCGACGGTGACGCAGTTGAACGACACATCGGCGACTTCCTTCACCAGCTGCTGCATCAGGCCGGGCGCGATCGCCGCGTCGGTCGCGACGTAGCCGAGCATGGTCGCCATGTTGGGGTGGATCATGCCCGAGCCCTTGGCGATGCCGGTGACCGTCACCGTCTTGCCGCCGACCTGCGCCTGGCGCGAGGCACCCTTGGCGACGATGTCGGTGGTCATGATCGCGTGGGCGGCTTCGCTCCAGTGAGCGGGTGCCAGATCGGCTTGTGCCGCCGGCAGCGCGGGCAGGATCTTGTCGATCGGCAGCGGCTCCAGAATCACCCCGGTGGAAAACGGCAGCACGTTTTCTGCCGCACAGCCCATCAATTGCGCCACCGCCGCGCAGGTCTGCTGCGCCCGCGCGAGGCCCTCTGCGCCGGTGCCGGCGTTGGCGTTGCCGGTGTTGATGACCAGCGCACGGATGTTGCCATGCGCCAGATGCTGCCGGCACAGCGTGACCGGTGCGGCGCAAAAGCGGTTTTGGGTGAAGACGCCGGCCACCCGGGTGCCGGGCGCAAGCTCGATCAGGGTGAGGTCGCGCTTGCCGGGCTTTTTGATGCCGGCGGACGCAATGCCGAGGCGCACGCCCGCGACGGGCAACAGGGAGGCAGGATCGGGCGCGGTGAGATTGACGGGCATGACGGCGTTGCGGGGCGGATGCCCAATGAACACGAAGAAGCCGCTATTTTATGCCGAGCGCCGGCAAATGGCGTGCCCGGCTTACTGCGCGCGTCCCAGCAGGGCGTTTAGCGCACGCCGAAATTCCGGGCGCCACGGCCATACCGGGTCGCGCTCGATCGAACGCGCCAGCGCGGCCAGCGCGATCAGCCCGAAAATGAAAAACAGCATTTCCGAAATGAGCTGGCGCGGGGTGAGGATGGCGAGCGGCAGATCGAGAAAGTTCGGGATATAAAACAGGCTGGCAAACGCCGCAAACAGACAAGCCGGGCCAAGATACATGCCGTTCTCCATTGTTGTGATTGTTCCCCCGGCTGAAAAGCAACCCCCGTGCCACAAGACAAGATCGCTTTAAATACAATGACATGCGTTCTCGGCGCCGAAAGCGCCAGCGCCGGCCTGTAAATAAATTCGACAGCTACTTGGCGGTGGACGGGGTGGCGAGCTTGCGCAGAATCTCGTGCGAGAGCGAGTAAAAACGGGGGGTGGGGCCGAGGTCCTCGTAGATCGGATCGCCATAGTCATCCTCGGCAATGATGCGGTTGCCGGGGATGTAGGGCATGGCCACTTCGAGCTCGTCGAGTGCGGCGCGGAGCAGGTCGGCCATCAACTGGGATTCGCTGCGCTCAGGGTACATCACGTGCAGGGCTTCAATGCGCGCGGCGTCGCGCAGGGGCAGATGGAGCGTGTACGCGCGTACCGCCGCGCGCGTATGCCCTTCGTTGGTCCAGTTTTGGATCAGTTCGGCGATACGCATGTGCGTTCCCTTGAGTCAGAATGTTTTTAGTTATAGCAAAGTCGCCGGCAAGACAAAGCCGGATTCAGGCCGTTTTCTGCCACACCAGGGTGCGATTGTTCGCCGGCATCGCGATGTCCTGCTGCAGAACCAGGCCCCGGGCGCGTGCCAGCGCGTCCACGGCTTCGAAGTCGCGCACGCCGGACGCCGGGTCGCGTTGTTTCAGCCAGGCGTCGAAGCGGGCATTGCTGTCCGAGGTGTAGGCACCGTGGTAATTGAACGGTCCGTATACCGCCAGCACGCCGCCGGGCATCAGCACCGCGCCGACCCCGTCAAAAAAATGTTCCACCTCGGGCCAGCCCATGATGTGCAGGGTATTGGCTGAAAACACCGCGTCGTAGCGGCCGCTTCGCCAGGCGGCCTGGCTCACGTCGAGCGCAATCGGCGGCAGCACGTTGGGCAGCGCCGCGGCATCGAGCCAGGCCTGAATGCCGGGATGCTGCTGCGGCACATCGGCGGTCTGCCACTGCAGGTGGGGCAGTTCGGCGCCGAAGTACACCGCGTGCTGGCCGGTACCGCTGCCGATTTCCAGTACCTGGCTGCGCTCGGCAAACAGCGCGCGCAGCACCGCCAGAATCGGTGCGCGGTTCTGCACGCAGGATTCGGAAAAGGGTTTTTCGGTCACGGGCGTGGCTCCGGTTGCGGGCGTCGGATGGCGGGCCGCGTGCCGTGCGGGCTGCGGCGCACTTTACGCTGCATCCATGTTGACCAGCCTGCCGTCAGCGAGCAGCAGGGCGGTGTGAACCGGCTTGTCGGGATACAGTCCCGCCAGCAGCATCCGGTAGCCCGCCAGCTGCGTGTAATGGCGTTCACTTAGCTGGGCGTCCGACAGGGCACGACTGTCGTCACCTGTTTTATAGTCGATCAGCCACACCGCATCGTCGAATTCCACCACGCGGTCGAGCCGCTGCATGCGGCCGGCGGCGTCCAGCAGCGTCAGTTCGTTGTGGGCACGCTGATATTGCGCAGGGTCGAAAAAGCGGGTCAGGGCCGGATGCGCCAGCAGGGCGCGGGCAGCGGCTTCGATCCGCGCCAGCTCCCCCGTCACTCCCAGACGCATGGCCAGTGCAGGCAGGTCGCGCGGCGTACCCTGAGAAGCGTTTGTGTCCGCAACCGCGGCATGAACACCGGTCGGCGCATGGTGTTCGAGGCAGGCATGAAACAGCTCACCGGCGGCGGCCACCAAATTGTGCGGTGTCGGGGGGCGTCGCTCGCCGACTGCCGGCGCGGTAAGCGGTGGCGGCGTCTTCGCCACGGGCGCATCGTGTGCCGCGGCGGCAGCGGGCAGGTCGGCCGGCAAAGCCATACCCTGCCAGGCCGCGTCCACCCGTTGCAGCCAGGCGCTCTTGTCCGCGGCGCCGCTGACGATCAGTCCCTGCTCGGCGCGGGTGAGCGCCACGTAGAGCAGGTTGTCGGATTCGCGCTGCGCCAGTTCGGCGTCCTCGGCGAACCAGGGTTCACGCCATGCGCCGCGCGCGTCCTGTTTGCCGAACAGCGAAAAGTGCACGGGCCGCGGCGCCTCGGGCGGCCACGGCGCCAGCACGTCATAGCTGTCGCCGCGCAGGTGATCGCTGCCGCCGAGCAGCCAGACGATCGGCGCTTCCAGCCCCTTGGCGCCGTGGATGGTCAACAGCCGCACCGCATTTTCGCCATCGGCCGCGAGCCCCTCGTCGGGCGACGTGTCGGGGTCGTCGATGAGCGAGGCCAGCTCGCGGATGAAGCCGGCCAGCGTGGGGTAACGCCCCGCATCCTGCGTCAGCGCCAGTTGCATGAAGGCGCGCAGGTTGGCCGCGACTTGCGGCCGCATGGCGGCAGGCACCGCGGCGGCGTAGCGCGCTTCGAGGTCGCCTTCAAAATAGATCCGGTCGAGCAGATCGTGCACCGGCAGCGTGCCGATATGCGTGCGCCAGTGCATGAGCAGACGCACGGCACGGGCCAGCGTGGCAGGACAATCGGCCTGATCGCCCAACGTGACGAGCCGTTCCCAGCCGCGTGGTGCATCGGCCGAGGGAGCGAATACGGTCAGCAGATCGGTATCGCTGCATCCAAAAATCGGACTCTTCAGAACATGGGCCAGCTTCAGATCGGCGTGCGGCAGCAGCAGGGTTTCCAGCAGCGCGATCAGATCCTGCGCTTCCAGCGCATGGAGCAGACCGCCGCGGCGCGATGTGATGAAGGGAATCCCAGCCGCCTCCAGCGCACGTTCATACAGGTGCAGATGGGTGCGCTTTTTCACCAGTACCAATACATCACCGGCGCGCGCCGCGCGGGCTTGCTTTGTACCCTTGTCCACCACGCTCCAGTGTCCCAATACCTCGTCGTGCAACACCCGGGCAAAGGTTTCCGCCTCGACATGCACCGCCTTATCGTCGGCTTCGGGCAGGGGCGTGGTGAGCGGGTTGCGGAGTCCGAATGTAGTGCTGGACTCGGTTTTTTCCACATGGATCGGCAGGCAACGCAGCGCACCGGGGCGTGTTTCATTGGCCGGCGCGTGCGTGTGCGCAGCAAAGCCTTCAATGGCAGCAAACACCGGGTTGATCGCCTGCACCACCGCAGGCGACAGCCGCCGCGTCATGGTGGTGCTGAACAATGGCGCGTCGAAATGCATATTCAAAAATTCTGCCGCAGCAGTGAACACGCGCGCCTCACCGCGGCGGAAGCGGTAAATCGCCTGCTTCGGATCGCCCACCATGAACACCGTCATCGCGCTGTCGGCTGCACGCGCTTCCGCCAGCCAGGTGGACAGCGCCTGCCATTGCAGCGGGTTGGTGTCCTGAAATTCATCCAGCAGCAGATGGCGGTAGCGCGCGTCCAGCTTCAGCGCCAGCCCCGGTGCATGCTCCTCGTCCTGCAGCAGGCGGCAGGCCAGCCATTCGGCATCGGCAAAATCGATTACACCCTGCTGCGTCTTGGCGTCCTGATACCCCTGCACCAGCGCGTGGCCGAGCAGCAGGCCGTGGCGATTGAGATTCCAGATGCGGATGTCGGTCTGGATCGCGGTGATGTGTTCCAGCGCGGTTTCCAGCGTGTCGAGATCGCGCAAATAGGTATCGAACTCTGCGCCGAGCGCCTTTTCGAGTTCCTTGGTTGCCTGCTTCTTGCGCCGTTGCCCCGCCGTCATCAGGTATTTCATCAGCGCGGCATGCGCAGCGTCAGGGGCCAGACTCAGGCTGCGCTGGATTTCAGGCGCCCGATCCCGTTCGCTCTTGCCGCCCTTTTCCAGGGCAAATCCCACCCGCTTCACCCGCGCCGCCATCAATTCGTCGGCCCAGAAAGCCGCCACCGGATCGGTGTCCAGATCGGGATGCAGGCCGGGCCGCAATTGCGTCAGCGCATACGCTACTGGATCAGGCTGGTTGTCGATGTACGCCCACCACTCTGCCCGCGCCTGCACAAAATGCGTCAGCAGCGCGCGCAGGTTATGTTCGCCAATCTCATCCAGCAAGGCCAGCAGCGCAGCG
>JBFHXL010000063.1:0-8521 GCA_041599035.1 Thiobacillus sp.
GCAAGTCCGATTACCTGCAGCAAATCGCTGCTGGCGGGTTTTTTCACCCCCAGCCAGCCGTTCATCATCTGTTCAAGTTGCCATGCCGTTTCACCCAGCTCGAGCAGGCCAACCATGCGGCCACTGCCCTTCAGGGTATGGAAGCCTCGACGGATCACCGTCAGGGATTCCTGGTCATCGGGAGTGTTCTGGCACGCCGTGCTTGACTCACCCAGTGCCGCCAGCACTTCGTTGGCTTCTTCCAGGAAGATCTCCAGCAGTTCCGGTTCGACCCCTTCAGGGATTACGCACAGCAGGGTATCTTCAGCAGGCGCCTGATCGGCGGGCTCAGGCACGGCAGCGGCTTCTGCCTGCATCGGTGCGGAGTCGGCGAATTCGGCAGAAGCGACATGTACCGGCTGTGCATGCTCGATCACCGCGCCGTACGCGGGCGCGCTGGCCGCATCGGTCAGGGTGGCGCTCGCCGCAGTCGTTTCTTCAACCACCGCTTCTGCTGTGTCTGGCGCGGCCACCTCGATGACGGCAGCGGGTGCAGCGGCTTCCGGCGCAGCCGGGATGTCTGCTACAGGCCGCTCCGGCAGGGCGAGGGCGGTCAATGCGGCAATGTCGGCATCAAGCGCCGGCGGCGCTTCGGCTGCATTGCGACTGAGGTCGAGCGCGGCACGCGTCTGCCGTTTCAGTACCTCGTCGTCGATCAGTTCGGCATCCCGACCGAGTTCCGTCAGGACATCAAGATATTTTTTTTTTGTGTCGTTGTCGGGGTGATCGCGCCAATCCAGGTAGGCAGACCGCACAGTCTCCTTGCGCGCCGGCAGACCGGATTCAACCGTTTCTTCGTGGGCGCTGACATCTGCACTTTCGGCAGCGAGCATGCCGAACTCAATCAGGGCCGGGCGCAAAATTTTCGCCGCATCGGCCCGCCCGGCGCAGTAGGATTCGACGAACAGGCCAAGGCTGGAGAAGGCATCGGCCAGGCGTTGCTGGATCATGCTGTCGGGATAGCCTTCGCTGGAGAACGGCTGTGCCATCGCCGTTGCGGCTTGCAGCAACGCGGCGGCTTCCGGCAATTCCAGCATGGTCAGCGCGCCCTGTGCCTGCTGCGCAAGCGCAGGCAGACCGGCCAGCGCTTCGCGCTCATTGGCGTCACGGAAGAAGGCATCCAGCGCTTCTTCCATCTGCCGCAGGTTCTGGCCGACCTCTTGGGCCATGTGCACCAGCATGTCACGTTCGGATTCGCGTTGGTTGGCGGCATCCACGACCACAGCCGGCACCTCGCGGCCCTCGATCAGCGCACGCAAGCGGGCCTGCTGACCTTCGGCACGAACGGCAAAATCGGCATGCAGGACATCCTCCTGCTTGACCGCGTTCTGGATGAACATGAGCGTGGACGCCACTTCCAGGTTCATCTGTTCACGGCGTTCGCCTTCGCTTTCGGCAGCAGCAGTCGAGGCCGCCGCCAGATCATCAAGCAGGGCCGCCAGGTTACTGCTTTCGAGCGCCTGGGCTTGCGGCTGCATGCGGGTGAGTTGCGCCTGAAACTGCTCGAGCTGATCGGCCTGGCCATCCACACAGGCATGCCAATGATCGCGCGCCTCCTTCAGGCCGGCCTGCAATGCATCCAGAACCGGGCGCACGCGGGCCAGCGCCTCGGGGTCCAGCATGCCACGACCCGGCAGGTAACGATCGAGGCCGAACGTCGAGCGGACTTCTGCGGCACGCCCGTCCAAAGACTGGCTTTTGGCCACAAAAAACAGCGCGTCGCGCAGCAGTCGCTCTGCGACCTGCGGCGAGCCTTCCATCAAGCGGCGCATCTGCAGGTCAACCCGGGCCAGCAATTGCTTGACGTGAAAATCAGCCTCGACACCGTGTGCAATCAGGCTGTCGACAAACCCGACGCAGGCCCACCAGAACGTTTGCGACGCCTGCGATGGTGCGATCGGCTCGATCGTGGCCAGCGCGTCCCGCATGCGCTGCAGCCCCTGCTCTGCCTCGACGTTGCGCAGAAAAGCCAGCAGCCCTCGCTGGAACTGGCCCCGCGCAGTCTTGACCACGTTCGCCAGCGCTTCCTGGGACAGGCCATCGTTGGCTGCCGTTCCCTGCACCCGCGCACGCAGGTCGGGAAAAAACAGTTCGCCCTCGAACACCCGCTCGGCGCCTTGCAGCTCGCGCAGTCGTTTGTAAAGGGGAAACAGCGCCAACTCGCCGGTGCCCCGGCCATCGGCCAGATCCTTGACCCAGCGCTGCAGGCCTTCCAGGGTGTTGCGCAGCGCGCGCAACAGGTCTTCCCCGGCCTGCAGGCGGTTTTCGTTGATGTCGGCCAGGCAGGATTCCAGGGTATTCGCCAGGGTGGCGGCCCCTTCCAGTCCGACCATGCGCAGCGCACCGGTCACCTGATGCGCGTCATCGCGCGCCAGTCGCAGGGCATTGGTCAGATCGACATCGACACTGTAGGCCTGCACGCGTCCGATGGCGGCCTGCAAGGCGGCATCGATATCCGCACGCACCCAGTTCAAGGGGCCGGTATCGTAATCGAGTAAGGCGCTCATGATGTGTATTCCTGACTTGGTTGGCAGTGGCCTTGATCGGCTGTTTGCTTCACGCTGTAATGTGTCCGATCAGCTGAGCTTGAAGCCCGAAACCGAATTCTTGAGATCTTGCGCCAGCTGTTTCATGCCGCCGATCGACTCGGCGGTCTGCTGCGTGCCGCTGTTGGTCTGGGCAGAAATGGATTTGATGTCCTGCATGGTTTCGGCCACCTTGGCGGTCGATTCGGCCTGGCCCTGCGTGGCGGAAGAAATATCGGCAATCAGTCCGGCCAGCGTCTTCGACACGTCGCCGATTTCTGCCAGCGCCTGGCCTGCGGTGTCGGACAGCTTGGCGCCTTCGACCACGCCCTGGGTCGAGACTTCCATAGCCGCCACCGTCTCCTGGGTATCCGACTGAATGGTCTTCACAATGGCCGCAATCTGCTTGGTCGCATCGGCCGAACGTTCCGCCAGCCGCTGCACCTCTTCCGCCACCACCGAGAAGCCGCGGCCGGCTTCACCGGCGGACGCTGCCTGAATCGCCGCGTTAAGTGCCAGCACGTTGGTCTGCTCGGTAATATCGGAAATCAGTTCGACGATTTCGCCGATCTCCTGCGACGATTCACCCAGACGCTTGATTCGCTTCGACGTTTCCTGAATCTGTTCACGCAGGCCGTTCATGCTGCTAATGGCGTTCGCCACCGCATGCTGGCCTTTTTCGGCAGCGGCCAGTGATTGTTCTGCCACGCGGGCGGACTCCGCGGCGTTGCCCGACACCTGCTGCACCGACTGCGCCAGGTTCACCACCGCCGCCGAGGTTTCCTCAATTTCTGCCGTCTGACGTCGCGAGGCTTGCTGCAGCGATTCGGAAACCTGGCCGGCCAGGCCGGCCGCCTGATCCATCTGTTCCGTTGCGGCGTTAATGCCGCGCACCAGAGACCGCAGTTCTTCCACCGTGTAGTTGATCGAATCGGCCACCGCACCGGTGATGTCCTCGGTCACGCTGGCATTGATGGTGAGGTTGCCTTCGGCCAGCTCGCCCAGTTCGTCCATCAGGCGCAGAATCGCCTCCTGGTTGCGGCTGTTTTCCTCTTCGCTCTTGCGAGCGCGTGATTTGGTTTCATTGATGTTGACCAGGCCCAGCAACATGAGCGAGGCGATCGTCAACACACCGAACGATGCTGCCAGCAGATAGCTCAGGTTGCCCGACGTCCGGTAATCCTGCGACAGCTGGTTGGTGTCCTTCAACAGCGTATCGCTGCCCACGAACAGGTTGTTCGACACCTCCTTGGATTGCAGCAGCGACTGCGTATTGGCCAGCACCGCGCCAACCGCCTCCACCATGTCGCCCATGTTGCCGCCCACCTCTTCCATCGTCGCCATGGTGTTCTCATTGCGAATGGCGCTGCTCCCCATCAGGGATTGCACCGAATCGCGGAATGAGGTCGTGTCCTGTTCCAGCTGCGCCACCACGTCCGGGTTGATCAGTTCGGCCGACAACAGCAGGTTGGCGTTTTTAGGCAACCGCTGGCTCAGCATGACCAGATGGTTGGCGCGCGTCACGTCCCGAACGCTGGCACCGGATTCAGTCAACTGGCTGACCAGCTTTTCGGCCACCTTCTGCAAGTTGTCGCTGAGCACGTTAATCTGTTTGACGCTTTCACTCATCTGCATCAGTTTTTTCTGCTGCGACAGGATCTGCGTGACCTGCGGGTCGTATTTTTTCCACTGTGCGCTGATTTTTTCCAGCGTGTCGCGCGCCGAGCCGCCGGAAGCGGGCACTTCATCGTCACCTTCAGTCAGACCGGCCAGGGTTTTTTCAAAGCTGGTCCGGCCTTCGGCCAGCTTCTTGAAAGCCGCCGCATTGCCCTGAACGGATTGCTGCGCGGTCAGCGGAAGCCGCTGCGACAGCACCTTCAGTTCACCCGCCCGGGTTTCGTAACCGGTGCGATTGCTGAGCTGGACCAGACTGTAAATGGTGAAGCCGGCCGCGAGCAGCAGAGAAACCACCAGCGCACCGCCCGCATAGAGGTATTGCTTTTCGACGGGCATGTGGCCAACCAGGGGCACCCTGCCGGATTCCTTGCTCGCCAGCTTGCGCACGGTCTGCATGATCAGGGTGGTTTGATCGCCTCCGCTTCCTGCCGACTTTTTCGTTATGCGGCCAGCCAGCCCTTTAAGACCATTCATCGTAATCGCCCTATTCATCGTCCCCACCCTTTCGTTGTTCGGCGCCAGTGCGCCCAGTATTCAATATGTGATCAGCTATCGCTCTAAGCCTCGACCGTCATGAACCCCGCATTGCCGAGCAATTGCCCGAAATCCAGATCGCACCAGTTCGTCCCGTCTTCGTCGGCGTATTGACGCGTAATCCACGGATGCGCAGCGTTCTCGTTCTGCGGCTGGTAGCGGTTGATGTTTTTCAGTCCCAGCGTGCCATGCACCAGCAGGGCCGCATTCACCCCAAAATCATGATGCGGAATCAGCAAACGGCAATCTGCGTGATCGGGCGTCACGCCCTGCCCCATGAAATCGGAAAAATCACTTACCGCGTACAAATTTCCGCGGATATTGACCACGCCGCGAAACCAGCGCCGGGCGCCGGGAATCTTGACGATCGGAGGAACCGGAACCACTTCTTCGGTATCACTCAAACTCACCAGCCAGTTCAGCGCGCCCACCCGAAAACCGAGGCGGGATCCGGAATTGTCGCGACTGGCCGCTGCATGCAGTTTCTGCGATAGCGTGGTCTGAAATTCACGCAGATTGAATTTCTTGGCCATGTCGGTCCGCTCAGCCCAGCGCCTTGATCTGCGACAGCAGGTCTTCCGGCTTCACCGGCTTGACCAGATAAGCCTTGGCACCCTGACGCATGCCCCACACCTTGTCCGTTTCCTGGCCCTTGGTGGTGCACATGATGACCGGAATATGCTTGGTCGACTCTTCCTTGGTGATCATGCGCGTGGCCTGATAACCGTTCATCCCGGGCATCACGACATCCATCACGATCAGGTCAGGCAATGTCTGCTTGGCCTGTGCCACGGCTTCCTCGCCGCTCTCGGCCATGCTGACCAGATAGCCGTTCTTGACCAGCAGTTCAGACAGGAAAAAACGTTCGGTGGGGGAATCGTCAACAACCAGGATTCGGCTGATCGCCATAATGTATGCTCCTTGAAAAAACTTAAGCCCCTGCGCAGGCGTGCTCGCGCACAGCCGTCAGAAGCGTGTCCTTGGTAAAAGGCTTGGTGAGATATTCGTCCGACCCGACCATGCGGCCACGCGCACGATCAAACAGCCCGTCCTTGGACGACAGCATGATGACGGGGGTGGTACGGTATTTGGCGTTACGCTTGATCAGCGAACAGGTCTGGTAGCCATCCAGGCGCGGCATCATGATGTCGACAAACACCACGTCCGGGTCGTGATCGGTAATTTTGGCCAGCGCATCGAAACCATCCTGCGCCAGGATGACTTCGCAGCCAACCTGGTTCAAAAATATTTCCGCACTGCGGCGTATGGTGTTGCTGTCATCGATGACCATCACCTTGACGCCTTTTAAAGCTTCGTTATTCACAGCGTTTCTCCACGAGATTGCCGAGCAGGCTGTCCTCACTCCCCGGCATGGAGAAAATTACGGCACCGCCACCGGGTTCTTTAATCTTTGCTCAACATTTGTGGAATATTTCTGTTGCCGCGCATGCACGGATGCGCCAGGCAAACAAAAAGGGCGCTGCATGGCAGCGCCCTTTTCCGAAAAAACCGAGAGGACAGGCCTTACTGCCAGGCGTCTCCGCCGGCTTTCTTGTCCACCCCCGCCACGGCACCCATGGTTGCCGTGATGGCATTCGGCAAGGACGAGATACGCATGAACTGGCCCATACCGACATCCGGGAAAGCCAGGGCAATGCGGAAACGGCCATTCGGCGAACCCACCATGCTGTCGACAATATAAATTTCGTAAGGCAGGCCGGCGACATTGTTCTGCATGTCGATTTTCTTGATCCATTCGCCATCGCCGTTCTCGCCGTCGTTCATGCCCACGCCGAACACAGCCAGTTTGCGATCCGCCAGAACGACCTCGTAGATCCGGGTTGTGTTGCCCACACCTTTGGACAGGTTGTCGCGAACCGTCTTCAGCGCCTCGGCAAAGCTGCCGTACTCGGCCAGCTTGTTTTTCCACGAATCCAGCCGCTCCATGCCGATCATGTAGCGGTAATTGGCCAGGTTGGAAGAAGGCTCATCGCCGCCCAGGGATTTGCCCGCGCCCAGCGACTCTTTCAGACGCGCCTGCAGTGCCTTGACCGCGCCTTCCTTTTTGTCGAACGCCGCGCGGAAATAGGCGCGATACCAGTAGTCCGGGTTGGTGTACGCCACGCTGCCGTCGGCTTTGATCCCGACACGAATCGCCGCCCCCAGCACGGCATTGCCCCCGACCGAGCCGACTTCGTTCAGCATGGCATCGTCAGTGGCGACAACCACACCATAGCCTGCCAAGTTCTTGGGGAAATACTTGCCGACCACCTTGAAACCGCCGCTCTTCAATTTGGCCTCGACTGCGGTCGCCACCGCCTGAACATTGCCTCCGGCCACCGCATCCCCCTGAATATAGGGAGACACCGCCCATACGCCTGTCGAAATAACGAGCAGGACCCACGCTGACATCCATCGCAATATCATGACTCTCTCCATGGTTAGACATTCTTTGTCTCATCCGACTGCACCGCTGACCACACCGATTTCCGGGTTGAGACAGCCTGCGGAAACCGCAGACGCCACTGCAGTAACGTCTGCTGCGGATTTTTCTTAAGCGCAGGAGCACAAAAATCGTTCCGAACGACGGGCGTTAAAGCGCCACCATCTCGAAATCGTCCTTGCGGGCGCCGCAATCGGGACAGGTCCAGTTGACGGGCACGTCCTCCCAGCGGGTACCCGGCGGAATCCCGTCGTCGGGCACCCCGGCCGCTTCGTGGTAAACGTAACCGCAGATCAGGCACATCCAGCTTGTGTATTCAGGGCGCTCAGACATGGGGGGCAGGGGAATTCAAGCTAAAATCGAGCCTTGATTCTAAAGCAGCGACACCATGCCATCCATCCTCTCCCCCAAAACCGCGCCTCCGCTGGTACTCAGCTTTGCCGCGTCCGACCCGACCGGCGGCGCGGGCATTCAGGCCGATCTGCTGACGCTGGCGAGCATGGGGTGCCATCCGCTGTCGGTCATCACCGCACTGACCGTGCAGGACACCGCCGGGGTGGACGAAATTCTGGTGATCGATTCAGAGTGGGTGATGGACCAGGCGCGCATGCTGCTGGAAGACATGCCGGTCGCCGCATTCAAGCTGGGGATGCTGGGCAGCCCCGAGTCGATCGCGGCCATCGCCGAAATACTTGCCGACTATCCCGACATCCCGGTCGTGCTCGACCCGGTGTTGTCTTCCGGACGCGGCGACGAACTCGCCAGCGAGGACATGATTTCAGCGATGCGCGATCTGCTGATTCCGCAAACCAGCATCCTCACCCCAAATAGCCACGAAGCCCGCCGGCTGGCCCTGTTCGAGTCGGACGAGGATGACCTCGATCTCGCCGCCTGCGCCATGCACCTGACGGATCTGGGCTGTGAATACGTGCTCATCACCGGCACCCACGAAGCCACGCCGCGCGTACTGAACAGCCTGTATGACGCCAGCGGCCATGTGCAGACCGACGCCTGGGACCGTCTGCCCGGCAGCTATCACGGCTCCGGCTGCACGCTCGCTTCGGCCATCGCAGCCACCCTGGCATATGGCCAGGACGTGCCGACCGCGGTACGCGAAGCACAGAACTTCACCTACGAAACCCTCAAAGCCGCCTTCCGCCCTGGGATGGGACAATACATTCCCGAGCGGTTTTTCTGGGCGCAAGACACACAGACGGAAGGCAATGCCTGACTTTCACCATGCCTGAATTTCCGGGTGGCGTGTACGCCATCACCCCTGAAACTGCCGACACCGAACGCCTGC
>JBFHXL010000064.1:0-8511 GCA_041599035.1 Thiobacillus sp.
GCGCGCCAGCTGCAGGGCAAGGAACTGTCCTACAACAACATCGCCGACACCGATGCGGCGCTGGAATGCGTCAAGCTGTTCGAGGCCGCGCCCGCCTGTGTCATCGTCAAGCACGCCAACCCCTGCGGCGTGGCCTACGGCGAAAATCTGCTGGAGGCCTACAACCGCGCCTACCAGACCGATCCCGAATCGGCCTTCGGCGGCATCATCGCCTTCAACGGCCGCCTCGACGGTGAAACCGCGCAGACCATCGTCGAGCGCCAGTTCGTCGAAGTGATCATTGCCCCCGAGGTCAGCCCCGAGGCCGTGGCCGCCGTGGCCGCCAAGAAGAACGTGCGCCTGCTCGAATGCGGTGCCTGGTCGGGTGCCGTCGCGCAGATGGACATGAAGCGCGTAGCCGGCGGCCTGCTGGTGCAGGACGCCGACGTGCTGCTGCACGGCGAACTCAGGACGGTAACCCAGCGCACCCCGACCGCGCAGGAAATGGACGATCTGCAATTCGCCTGGCGTGTCGCCAAATTCGTCAAATCCAATGCGATTGTCTACGCTAAAGACCGCATGACGGTCGGCGTCGGCGCCGGCCAGATGAGCCGCATCAATTCCGCGCGTATCGCCGCGATCAAGGCCGAACACGCCGGCTTGACGGTACCCGGGTCGGTGATGGCCTCCGACGCCTTCTTCCCCTTCCGCGACGGCATCGACCAGGCGGCGGCAGCTGGGATCAAGGCCGTGATCCAGCCCGGCGGTTCGATGCGCGACGACGAAGTCATCGCCGCCGCCAACGAACACGGCATCGCCATGGTGTTCACCGGCACCCGGCATTTCCGGCATTGACGAGCGGTGAGGCGCGAGGGGTGAGGCGTGAGGCGGAATCCGCGAACGCCAGCTCCCGCGCCAAGCCGCGCCTAACCCCTAACGCCTTACTCCTCACGTACACATGAAAATCCTGGTTATCGGCTCTGGCGGACGCGAACACGCACTGGCGTGGAAGCTCGCGCAATCTCCCCGCGTTTCACAGGTATTTGTCGCCCCCGGCAACGGCGGCACGGCAACCGAGGAGGGACTGGTCAATGTGCCATTGACCTCCATTCAGTCGCTGGCTGAATTTGCCCGCCGCGATGGCGACATCGCATTCACGGTGGTCGGGCCCGAGGCGCCGCTGGCAGCCGGCATCGTCGACACGTTCCGCGCGGCCGGCCTGAAGATTTTCGGCCCGACCCAGGCTGCCGCCCAGCTTGAAAGCTCGAAGGATTTCGCCAAGCAGTTCATGGCGCGCCACAACATTCCCACCGCCACCTTCGGCACCTTCACCGACGCCACCTCGGCGCATGCCTATATCGAACATCACGGGGCGCCGATCGTGGTCAAGGCCGACGGGCTTGCCGCCGGCAAGGGCGTGGTGGTCGCCGCCACCACCGACGAAGCCCACGCCGCGGTGGACGCCATGCTCGCCGGCAACAGCCTCGGCAGTGCCGGACACCGCGTGGTGATCGAGGAATGCCTGCTCGGCGAAGAAGCCAGCTTCATGGTTCTGGTCGATGGCGAACACGTGCTGGCGCTGGCTTCCAGCCAGGACCACAAACGCCTGCAGGACGGCGACCAGGGACCCAACACCGGCGGCATGGGCGCCTATTCGCCGGCGCCGGTGGTCACCCCCGAACTGCACGCGCGCATCATGCGCGACGTGATCCACCCGACGGTCGAGGGCATGGCGGCCGACGGCATCCGCTTCACCGGATTTTTATACGCCGGCATCATGGTCGGGGCGGACGGTGCGCCCAAGGTGCTCGAATACAACTGCCGCATGGGTGACCCGGAAACCCAGCCGATCATGATCCGCCTGAAGACCGACCTCGTCACGATCCTGGAAGCCGCCATCGGCGGCAGGCTCGACCAGGTCGATATCGAATGGGATCGCCGCACCGCGCTCGCCGTGGTACTCGCCGCCGCCGGCTACCCCGATGCGCCGAAGAAAGGTGCTGCCATCGGCACGCTGCCCGCTGCGACCGATGATTTGCACATATTCCACGCCGGCACCGCAGTTGAGAACGGCCAGACCGTCGTCAGCGGCGGCCGCGTGCTGGCCGTGACGGCGCTCGGCGACAGTGTGCGCATGGCGCAAAAACGCGTCTATGAAGCCGTGGCCGGCATCCACTTTGACGGCATGCAATATCGTCGCGACATCGGCTGGCGCGCGCTTGACCGCAAGAAGTGAAACCGGCGGCCTGTCAGACCGGTTGCGCCCGGGACCCTGAGTCCGGCGCCAGTCTGGCCGCGTATCTGAAACGGGGCGGCATCATCGCCTACCCCACCGAATCCTGCTACGGGCTGGGGTGCGACCCGCGCAATCCGCGTGCGCTGAAACGGCTGATCCGGCTCAAGGGCCGCAGCGCCGCCCAGGGCCTGCTGTTGATCGCCGATCGCTTCACCCGCTTGCGGCCCTTCATTGCTCCGCTGAATGCGGACCAGCTGGCTCAGATCAAGCGCACCTGGCCCGGCCCCTTGACCTGGGTGCTGCCGGCATCGACTGCCTGCTCGCCCCTGCTGACGGGCGGGCGCGCCACGATCGCCGTGCGCGTCACCGCCCATCCCGGCGCCGCCCGCCTGTGCCGCAGCCTCGGCATGGCCCTGGTCTCCACCAGCGCCAACAAAAGCGGCAGAAAACCTGCCAAAAACGCCGCAGAATGCCGCAGAATATTCGGGACGCAGGTACGCGTGATCGCCGGCCGCATCGGTCAGCGTCGCCGTCCCTCCACCCTGATCGATCTCGCCACCGGAACCGTCATTCGCCCCTGATGTCTGCCACGCCCTTCGATACTGCATCTGTCAAAACCTGGCTGCTCGAGTTGCAGGCGCGCATTGTCGCCGCGCTCGAGGCGGCCGATGGCCTGCCGTTCCGCACCGATGCCTGGGAGCGGCCCGAAGGCGGCGGCGGCATTTCCAGGCTGATCGAAGACGGCCAGGTGCTGGAGCGCGGTGGCGTCAATTTCTCGCATGTGCTCGGCAATCAGTTGCCGCCGTCAGCCAGTGCACACCGGCCGGAACTCGCCGGCCGCAGTTGGGAAGCGCTGGGGGTGTCACTGGTGCTGCACCCGCGCAACCCCTACGCGCCGACCGTGCACATGAACGTGCGCTGCTTTGTTGCGACCCAGGCCGGCGAAGCGCCGGTGTGGTGGTTCGGCGGCGGCATGGACCTCACGCCCTATTACGGCTTCGAGGATGACACGCGGCATTTTCACGCCACCTGCAAGCACGCCCTCGACCCGTTTGGGCCCGACCTGCATCCGCGCTTCAAGGCATGGTGCGACCGCTATTTTTTCCTCAAGCATCGCAACGAACCGCGCGGCGTCGGCGGCGTATTTTTCGACGACTTTTCAGAAGGCGGTTTCGCGCATGCGTTTGCGATGGTCCAAAGCCTGGGAAACGCCTTCCTCCCCGCCTACCTGCCCCTGCTCGAGCGCCGCCGGAATCTTCCCTACGGCGAGCGCGAACGCGATTTCCAGGCCTACCGGCGCGGGCGTTACGTCGAATTCAATCTTGTGTACGACCGCGGCACGCTGTTCGGCCTGCAGTCGGGCGGACGGACCGAGTCCATCCTGATGTCGCTGCCGCCCGTCGTGAAATGGCGCTACGACTGGCAGCCTGCGCCCGGCACCCCGGAAGCGCGGCTCTACAGCGATTTCCTGGTCGCACGTGACTGGGTTTAGGGCATGCTGGCATATCTATCCCGTATTTCCCGTCGCATCCTGATCGGCCTCGGCATCCTGCTGCTGGTCGCCGGCCTGGCCGGGCTCGTCACCTGGGAACTGCTGTCGTCGGCGATGGAAGCGAAATACCTCGCCAAGACGGCGCAGAAGATGACCTGGCAACTCCGCCCCGGGCCATCCGACCGCATCCGCTATCCGGGCCAGGGCCCCTATGACCTGCGCCACGGCTACAGCCGGCTGCCCGATTTTCTGCAACGACTCGACAAATCGGGCTGGCAGATCGATCAGCAGGCGAGGATCAGCATCCAGATGGCACGCGTCGATGATCTTGGCCTGTTTCTGCCCTATCACGAAAAAGACCAGGCAGGCCTCAGCCTGCTCGACAGCGACGGCAAGCTGCTCTACCAGGGCCTGCATCCGACCCGCGTCTACAACCACTTCGACGAGATTCCCGAAGTGCTGGTCGAGGCCCTGTTGTATATCGAAAACCGCGAACTGCTGACCGAGCAGTTTCCAACCCGCAATCCGGCGGTGGAATGGGACCGCCTCGCCCAGGCGCTGCTGGAAAAAGCCATCAGCCTGATCGACACCGACCGCAACGTGCCGGGCGGCAGCACCCTGCCGACGCAGATCGAGAAGTATCGCCATTCGCCTGAAGGCCTGACCAGCAGCATGGGGGAGAAACTGCGCCAGATGGCCACCGCCAGCCTGCGGGCCTACCTGGATGGCGCCAACACGCTGCCGATGCGGCGCAAAACCGTGATGGCCTACCTCAACACGGTGCCGCTGGCGGCGGCACCGCGCATCGGCGAAGTCAACGGCGTGGGGGATGGACTCTGGGCCTGGTACGGGCTGGACTTTGCCGACATCAATCGCACCCTGTCCAGAAAACCCACGGCCAAGGACACCGCCTACGCCAGCGCACTCAAACACGCGCTTTCGCTGATCGTGGCGGAGCGCCGTCCATCGTATTACCTGGCCACCAATCGCAAGGCACTGGATGCCCTGACCGACGACCACCTCGATCTGCTGGCCGGCGCCAACGTGATTCCGCACGCACTGGCCGAGCGCGCCAAGAAGATCAGGTTGCGCAGCACCGACATGCGCATCGACCCCCCTGCTCCGCGCTTCGTCGACCAGAAGGCCACCAATGCGCAGCGCATCCACGTCGCCACGCTACTCGGCGAATCGCAGCTGTACGCCCTCGACCGTTTCGACCTGCAGGCCCGCACCACCATCAATCAGCCGGCGCAAAAAATCGTCAGCGGCTATCTGCAGAGCCTGGCCAAGCCGGACGCTGCCGCCGCATCGGGACTGATCGGACGGCGCCTGCTGGAACCTGGCAATCCGCTGGGCAATGTGATCTACAGCTTCACCCTGTATGAAAAAACCCCGCTCGGGAACGTGCTGCGCGTCCAGGCCGACAACCTCAACCAGCCCTTCGACATCAACAGCCAGGCACGGCTGGATCTCGGGTCAACCGCCAAGTTGCGCACCCTGGTCACTTATTTGGAAATCATTGCGCGGCTGCACCATGAATACAGCCGGCTCGACCCCGCTGCACTCAGGCAGAAGGCGTTGCCGCAACGCGACGTGCTCGCCCACTGGGTGGCGACCACCCTGCTGAACCAGCCCGGCATCCGGCTCGACGCCCTGCTCGACGCCGCGATGCGCCGCCCCTATTCGGCCGCGCGTGAAACGTTCTTTACCGGCGGCGGCCTGCACAATTTTGTCAATTTCGACCCCAAGGACAACAGCCGCGTGATGGATGTCTGGGAGGCCACCCAGAACTCGGTCAACCTCGTCTACATCCGCATCATGCGCGACATCGTGCGCCACTATGCCAGCGCGACGCCGGGGGCGGCAGCACGCATCCTGGACGATGCCAGCAATCCGCTGCGCGAAACCTATCTGATGCGCTTTGTCGACCAGGAAGGCCGCATCTTCATCAATCGCTTTTACCAGCGCCACCATAAACACACCCCGGCGCAAATGGCCGAGGAGCTGTATGGCCGTGTCCACGGCAACCCGCGCCGCTTCACGTCGGTGTTCCGCTACCTGGAACCCAAGGCGGACTACGAGACCTATGTGAGCGCCCTGCACACCCACATTCCCGCCAGCGCCAGCCTCGCGCCGCGCGTGCTCGAATCGCTTTACAAGACCCACGCGCCCGATGCCTACAATCTGGCCGATCGCGGCTATGTGACGCAAATCCATCCGCTGGAACTGTGGACGGTAAAAATTCTGCGCGCGGCCCCCGCAACCGGCCTGCGTGCCCTGTACGACCAGGGCGCGGACGAACGTCTCGAAGTCTATAACTGGCTGTTCAAAACCAGCCGCAAGAATGCGCAGGACATCCGCATCCAGAGCCTGCTCGAGGTCGAGGCCTTCGAAGGCCTGCTGCGCGACTGGAAACGCCTGGGCTATCCGTTCGACAACATCACGCCGTCTTACGCCACCGCCATCGGCAGTTCGGGCGATCGCCCCGCCGCGCTGGCCGAGTTGATGAGTATCCTGGTCAATGACGGCGTGCGCATGCCGATGGTGAGCCTGACCGGCCTGCACTTTGCGGCCGACACGCCCTACGAGACCCGGCTGTCGCTCAAACCGACCAAAGGCGAGCGCATGATGCCTGCCGAAGTCGCGCAGACCGTGCGCCGTGCGCTGGTGCGGGTGGTGGAAGGCGGCACCGCCGGGCGCCTCGCCGGCGTACTCAAGGATGGTTCCGGAAAACCGCTCACGATCGGCGGCAAAACCGGCACCGGTGACCACCGCTACGAACGCTATGGCCGCGGCGGGCAGCTGCTCGAATCGCGCGTGGTCAACCGCACCGCCACCTTTGTGTTCTATCTGGGCGAGCAGTACTTTGGCACGCTCACGGCCCTCGTTCCGGGCGAGCAGGCCGGCCAGTTCGGTTTCACCAGTTCGCTCTCTGCGCAAATCCTGAAATCCCTGCTGCCCCAGTTGCAGTCGCACCTGTACCCGAAGCCCCCCGCGCCGCACCCGGACGCTGCCGCTGCCGCAGCGACCGTCGCCCCGGAGGCGCCCGGCTCTGGCGTCGCCGCGCCGCCGACCCGGCGCGCGCCGACGCCAGAAAAACCCGAAGGCTCGACCAGCCAGGCCGACCCGCCCGCGAAGGAACCGCCGGCCCGGGACGGCTTCCCCGAAGAACTCGAACCCAGCGTGGTAGTGCCCGTTCCGGTCAAACCGTCGGCTTCGGGAACCGAGCCCGCCGCGCCCGCGGCTGGCGTGGCACCCGAGCCATCCGCGCCGTGAGGTCCGGCCCGGGTTTGCGCATAAAGCGGATATGCTGAAAAATAAGCGTTTCAATACCCCGCCATGAACGACACCATTCATCCCCTGATCCAGCACGCGCCGGCTGACTCCGACAACGTCAGCCTTCCGGCATTGCGGGTGCTGTCGGAAATCACCACCAGCCTGTCCACCGAGGCGAACGTCGAGCAGCTGCTGGGGCGGTTTCTGTCGACCATGATCCGCCTCGCCGGCGCGCAGGCGGGGGCGGTGCGCATCATCACCGACGACCGCACCCATTTGCGCCTGATCGGCTCAGTGGGGCTGCCGCCCGAACTGGTCGAACACGAAAATCTGGTCAGCGTCGATTGCGGAGTATGCGGCAAGGCCGCGCGCGAGATGACGGTCAGCAGCTGGAACAATGTCGCCTTCTGCAAGCGCCAGGCCAACGATCCCTATTTCAGCGATACCTGCAACACCGTGGTGGCGGTGCCGCTGATGCACAAGAGCCAGGTCATGGGCGTGTACAACCTGTTCATGGAAGAAGGCAAGGCCGTCCCCGAAGACGTCCGCCTGCTGTTCCGCTCGATCAGCGAGCACCTCGGCATCGCCCTGGAAAATGCCCGCCTGACCCGCGAAAACATGCGCATCTCGCTGATGAACGAACGCCAGATGCTGGCCAACCAGATTCACGATTCGCTGGCGCAGACGCTGGCCTACGCCAAGATGCGGCTGACCGTGCTATCCGACGCGATGCGCCGCGAGGACTATCCCAAGGCCAATCGCTATCTGGTCGATGTCGAGGAAGCGGTCGACCTTGCCTACGCCGACCTGCGCGATCTCATCACCCAGTACCGCGACCGCATCAATCCGCGCGGGCTGGTGCCGGCGATCCAGGAACTCGCCAAGAGCTTCCGCAAGAAAGCCAATGCCGATGTCGACTTTCTCAATCTGGTGCAGGATGTCACCCTGTCGCCGGACGAGGAGATCCAGGTCTTCCACATCATCCAGGAATCGCTGTACAACATTGCCAAGCATGCGCGCGCACGCAACGTCGTCATCACCTTCGATCTCGAGGACGGCCAGTACATCGTCAACGTCGCTGACGACGGCGTGGGGGTGCAGAAAAAGAATGACGAGTCCTCCACCATGGGCAAGAGCTTCGGCCTTACCATCATGCGCGAGCGCGCTGCCCGGCTCAACGGCAGGCTCACGGTCGAAAGCCGCCCCGCCGGCGGCACCGTGATCCGCCTGACCTTTCCCCAATCCAGACCCGAGCACGCCGCATGAGCCTTACCCGCATCATTCTCGTCGACGACCACACACTGTTCCGCAAAGGCCTGGCCGAGCTGCTCGAGCAAAGCGGCAGCATCGAGGTCACCGCGTTTACCGGCAACCCCGACGATGTGTCGATGCTGTTGAAGGCGCACCGGCCCGACCTGCTCATCCTCGACCTCAACATGCCCGGTACCGACGGCATCACCCTGATGCAGCAGCTGCGTGCCGACGGCTTCAAGCTGCCGGTGCTGATCCTCACCCTCTCCGAAGCCGA
>JBFHXL010000065.1:0-8399 GCA_041599035.1 Thiobacillus sp.
GGCGGCCGAGGGAGCGATCCTGTTCCCGGAAGAGGAGGCGGCATGAGCACGCACGACGACCCCACTGCATTTGAACAATGGGAAGTGGTGGAACTGGCCGCTTCAGCCAATGCGCAGGCGACGTCGGTTCCGGATCACGCGGCTGAACTGGCCGCGCTGCGCGAAGCCGCGCGGGCCGAGGGCTATGCCGAAGGCCTGGCTGCCGGACGCGCGGAAGCGGATCGAGCCGGCGCGCACCTGAAACAGCTGATGGACAGTTTTTCCGCGACCCTGGATAACCTGGACTTTCGCCTGTCCGACATGGTGCTGGACCTGGCGCTCGATGTGGCGCGCCAGGTGGTGACGGGCGAACTGGCGGTTCGTCCGGAACGCATTCTCGATGTCGTCAACCTGGCGCTGAAACAGATGGCCGAAAGCAGCCGCGAGGCCCGTCTGCTGCTGAATCCGGACGATGCCGCGCTGGTGCGCCCGCATCTCGACAAGGTGCTGGACAAGAACCGGCTGCGCATCGTCGAAGATTCACGCATCGAACGCGGCGGCTGCCTGATCGAAACCCCGCAGGGCGATCTCGACGCCTCCCTGCCTGCGCGCTGGCGTCAGGTGGTGCAGGTGCTGGGCTCCAATCAGAACTGGATCGAATGATGGATCGCATCGTCCGCCTGCGCGAATACCTGGCCGACTGCCGGCGTGCGGTGAACTGGGCGTCACCGATTGCAAGCAGCGGACGCCTGACCCGGGTCTCCGGCCTGGTGATGGAAGCCGTCGGGCTGCGCTTGCCGGTGGGCAGCCAGTGCAATATTCATATTCCCGGCGGGCAAAGCATCGAGGCCGAAGTGGCGGGGTTTTCCGGTGACCGCCTGTACATCATGCCCGCCACGGACATTTACGGCGTGATGCCGGGTGCGCGGGTGGTTCCCGACAATCCGATGGCGGCGCAACCGCCGCGCCTGGGCATGCGCTATGTGCCGCGTCGCCGCGCGCAGGATCGGGTGCGCCAGGTGCCGGTGGGCGACCAGTTGCTGGGACGCGTGCTCGACGGCGCCGGGCGGCCGCTCGATGGACTGGGATCGCTGTCGCTGGAACGGCGGGTGCCCCTGTACAGCCGCCCGATCAACCCGCTGGAACGTGCGCCGATCCGCGAAGTGCTGGATGTGGGCGTACGCGCGATCAACGGCTTGCTGACGGTGGGGCGCGGACAGCGGTTGGGGCTCTTTGCCGGCAGCGGTGTCGGCAAAAGCGTGCTGCTTGGCATGATGGCGCGCTTTACCGAAGCCGACGTGGTGGTGGTGGGGCTGATCGGCGAACGCGGCCGCGAGGTCAAGGAATTCATCGACACCATCCTCGGCAGCGAGGGCATGGCACGTTCGGTCGTCGTCGCCGCGCCGGCCGACCATCCACCGCTGATGCGCCTCAACGGTGCGGCGTATGCGATGTCGGTTGCCGAATACTTTCGCGACCAGGGCAAGCATGTTCTGCTGATCATGGATTCGCTCACCCGCTATGCGATGGCGCAGCGCGAGGTGGCACTGGCGATCGGCGAGCCGCCTGCCACCAAGGGCTATCCGCCATCGGTCTTCGCCAAGCTGCCGCAACTGGCCGAACGCGCCGGCAACGGCCGCAGCGGAAGCGGATCGATCACCGCGTTTTTTACCGTGCTGATGGAAGGCGACGACCAGCAGGACCCGATTGCCGATGCGGCGCGGGCGATCCTCGACGGCCACATCGTATTGAGCCGGGATCTGTCGGATGCCGGGCATTATCCGGCGATCGATGTCGAGGCCTCGATCAGTCGTGCCCAGCCCGATTTGTTGAACGAGGATGAACTGGAGCACGCCCGTCGCTTCAAATACCTGTATTCGCGCTACATGCGCAGTCGCGACCTGCTGGCCGTCGGCGCCTATGTGCCGGGTGCGGACCTGGTGCTCGACGAAGGGGTGCGGCTCTATCCGAAAATGCAGGGCTACCTGATGCAGGGCATGCGCGAACGCGCGCCGCTGGATGCCGCGCGCACGGGTCTCGATGAGGTATTCGCATGAAGCCGTTTGCACTGGCACGGGTGCTGCAACTGGCCGAGCGGCAGAGCGAAACCCAGGCGCGTTCGGTCAAGCATGCGCATGGCCTGTGGCTGCGTGCGCGCAGCCGGCAGGTGCAGCTGGCTGCATTGCGCGCCGCGCACATCACAAAGCTGGCCGGGGAATTGCGCGGCGGGGTGTCGGCGGCCCAGCTAGAGGAAGCAAATCACGTGCAGTTCGCGCAGGCGGCAGAAATGCAGGCCGCGCAGGATGCGATCGATGCTGCATACCATGAGTGGCAGGCACGCCTGGCCGAATGGATGCAGGTGGATCAGCGGGTGAAAGCGTTGCGCTTGCTGGAGCAGCGTCATCTGGCGCGGGTGGATATCCAGCAAAAGCGCATCGACCAGCGTCAGCATGATGAACTGGTCGCGCTGATGCATCTGCAGGATGCGGGGCGGCAGGCGCGATGATGCCCTTGCTTGAACTCACCGCGGACGAGGTGGCCTTCCTCACGGCACCTGCCGGTGCGCCTGACGGTTTGCAGCCGCAGCTGACCTGCAAGCTTGGCGCGATGCTGAGCGCACGCCTGCACCTGTCGCTTCGGCTGACGGCGCATCCTGTTCCTGCGCCGGCCGATACGCCGCCCCGGCCCGTTTGGCAGCCCGATGCCGCGCTGGCCACCTTGTGGCTGACGCGTCGTCTGGGGGGGAAACGCGTCAGCGGGACGACGACTTTCGTTCCCCCCTCCCTGATCCATGCTTTGGAGGCCACGCTGGCGGAGTGCTGGCTGGACGGCGCGGTGCAGGCCACGCTGCCCGCTGCGCTGGGATGGCACATCACGACGGATCTCATCCAGGCTAGGCTCGCTGTCGCGCTGCCGCACCACACATTCGACATGACGCGCTGGGCGCGAGGAGTAATCGGGCATGGCTAGATTTGTTGCGGCAGGTGGATTGCTGCTGACCCCGTCCCTGGCATGGGCCGCCGCCGACACCGCTAGCAGCATGCTGACCGTGCTGCTGAGCCTGGTGCTGATTCTGGGCGGCTTTGTCGCGATCGCGTGGTTTGCGCGCCGTTATCTGCCGGGCATGGGCGCCCAGGGGGTCGTCAAGGTGGTGGGAACGACTGCGGTGGGCACGCGTGAGCGCGTGGTGGTGGTCGAGGTCGACGGCACCTGGCTGCTCTTGGGGGTAGGGGGCGGCAATGTGCGGCTGCTGCATAGCCAGCCCAAACCTGTCGATTCGCACTTGTCCGGAGCGGAGGGCAGGCCATGAGGCGGCTGCTGGCGTGCGGGCTGCTGTTGCTGGCAAGCGGGGCCTGGGGCGCCGATGCCAGCGTGCCCTTGTTGAGCGTCACCCCCGGCGCGGGAGGACAGGTGATCGGCGTACCGGGTGCGAGCCTGCCCTGGCTGCTGCTGTTCCCGTTCCTGCCTGCCCTGCTGCTGGCGTTTACCGCGTTCACCCGGATTGCCGTGGTGTTGTTCCTGCTGCGCCAGGGATTGGGCAGCCATACCGCGCCCCCGAATCTGGTGCTGATGGGGCTGGCGCTGCTGCTGACTGTTTTTGTCATGTCGCCCGCGCTCAAGACCATCAATGCCGAGGCCTACCAGCCTTTTCTTGCGGGCACGCTGACGTTCAACGCTGCCGCCGAAAAAGCGGCGCAGCCGTTGAAGGCCTTCATGCTGCGGCAGACCCGCGCCGAAGACCTGAGCCTTTTCAGCGAAGGCGGCAGCGACAACGGCCAGGCCATCGATCCGCGGCAGGCGGACAGCGTGCCGCTGACCGCACTGGCGCCGGCGTTTCTCACCAGCGAACTCAAGACCGCCTTCCAGATCGGTTTCATGGTGGTGCTGCCGTTTCTGGTGATCGACCTGGTCGTCGCCGCCGTTCTGACCGCGCTGGGCATGATCATGCTGCCGCCGCAACTGGTGTCGCTGCCCTTGAAGCTGCTGCTGTTCGTCACCGTGGGCGGCTGGCACCTGCTGGTCGGCTCGCTGATCGGGAGCTTTTGATGGAAGGCGGCGTTTTCTAATGGAAGGCATCGCGCGCGACGCGCTCTGGCTGGTGGTGATGCTGGCTGCGCCGGTGCTGCTGGCCGGGCTGGTGACCGCATTCGCCATCAGCCTGTTTCAGGCCGCCACGCAGATTCTCGAGCCCACGCTGTCCTTTGTTCCCAAGCTGATCGTCATGCTGCTCGTTGTGGCGATCCTGGGCGGCTGGATGGGCGGACAGCTGCTTGAATTCGCGCGCACGATGCTGACCGACTTTCCGGGTCTGCTCGAATGAGCCGGATTCGATGAGGCTCCCATGCCGCTGAGCGAAACGAGTCTTGCGGCCTGGCTGTTCGCCTTCGCCCGCCTCGCCGGGTGGACGCTGTTTGATCCCCTGACCGGCCGCTTGCCGGCGCTGCTGCGGCTGTCCATGGCCGCGGTGCTGGCCGCGGTGCTGGCGCCCGGCATCGCGCCTGCCGCACTCGATCCTTTCACGTTGCAGGGCGTGCTGGCATTGAGCATGGAAGTCGCGTGGGGGGCGGCGCTGGCACTGTGCGTGTGGCTGGTTTTTGCTGCGGTGAGCGCTGCCCTGGTATGGAGCGGCCATACGGCCAGCGGCGGCTTGCTGACCCTGACCGCCGACCAGGCCGCCCTGGCAGACGCGCCCTGGCGCGCCCTGGCTGGCTGGCTGGCGGCAATGGCGTTTCTGGGCGCCAGCGGACACCTGCTGGTGGTCGACGCGCTGCGGGACAGCTTCGTGGCCATGCCGGTCGCGGTCCTGCCCGCGGCCGGTGACCTGCGCCAGCTGACCGAAGGCGCCGGCTGGCTGTTTGCCGCCGGCGTGCAGCTGGCCCTGCCGTTGCTGGCGCTGGCGCTGTTGATCCAGCTGACCCTGGCTATCGTTGCGCGGACTACGCCGGGTCTCGACATGTTCTCGGTCGGGCTGGGGACGGCGGCGCTGGTGATGATGGCCGCCTGGCTGTGGGCGGTGCCGCTGATCGCGCATGGCGTGGGCCAGGGCATCGAACAACTGGCAGGCTGGATAGGCTCGATGCGTCCAGATGGATTAGAATGACGCGGTTTATCCCTATCCCTACGAAACAGCGGCGCATGATCGGAATACGAGCGGCGGAAACAAGATGGCAGAAATGAATATGGCCAGCGGAAGCCTGGTCGCGATAGTCACCCCCATGTCGGACGATGGCGCACTCGACCTCGATGCGCTGCGTCGTCTGATCGATTGGCATATCGCAGAGGGCACGGATGGCATCGTCATTGTCGGCACCACGGGCGAGTCGCCGACGGTGACCTTCGACGAGCATTGTCTGCTGATCCGCACTGCGGTCGAGCAGGTCGCCGGGCGGGTACCGGTGATCGCCGGCACCGGTGCGAATTCGACCGTCGAGGCAATCGAGCTGACCGAATGCGCGAAGGCGGCAGGCGCGCAGGCCGGCTTGTCGGTGGTGCCGTACTACAACAAGCCGACCCAGGAAGGCCTCTATCAGCATTACAGGAAGATTGCCGAAGCGGTCGACCTGCCGCTGATTCTGTACAACGTGCCGGGCCGCACTGTGGCCGATCTGTCCAACGACACCACGCTGCGCCTGGCCGCCGTGCCCGGCATCATCGGGGTGAAGGACGCGACCGGCAGCATGGAGCGCGCCGCCGACCTGTTGCGCCGTGCGCCAAAAGACTTCGCGCTCTATAGCGGCGACGATGCCTCGGCCATGCCGTTCATGCTGCTGGGTGGCCACGGCGTGATTTCGGTCACCGCCAACGTCGCGCCGAAACTGATGCACGACATGTGCGTGGCGGCGCGTGAAGGGAACCTGGCGCGGGCGCGTGAACTCAATAACGCGCTGTTGCCGCTGCACAGCAAGCTGTTTGTCGAGGCCAACCCGATTCCGGTCAAGTGGGCGTGCGCCGAACTGGGATTGATTCCCACCGGCATGCGCCTGCCGCTGACGCCGCTGTCGGCCGGGCATCATGACACGCTGCGTGACGCGATGCGTCATGCAGATTTGAGCTAGCCTCATCGATTTAGGACCCCTTATGCGTTTAATCCCCCTGTTCTTGATGTTGACCGTAACCGTATCGGGTTGCGGCATGATTGAATCGAAGAAGATCGATTACAAATCGGCGGGCAAACTGCCGACGCTGGAAGTGCCGCCCGACCTCACTGCACCGACGGGGGACAATCGCTACGCCATTCCCGATACCCAGGGCAGCGGCAGCGCGACCCTGTCGACCTACAGCCAGGAACGCAAAATCGCTCCGGCCGGATCGACCACGCTGCTGCCGGCCCAGGACAAGGTGCGCATCGAACGGGCCGGCACCCAGCGCTGGCTGGTGGTGCAGGCGACACCGCAACAGGTGTGGCCGGTGATCAAGGATTTCTGGCAGGAAACCGGCTTCATCATCAATCTGGAATCGCCCGAAACCGGCGTGATCGAAACCGACTGGGCGGAAAACCGCGCCAACATTCCGCAGGATGCGGTTCGCCGCACCCTGGGCAAGGTGCTCGATGGCCTGTATTCCACGCCCGAGCGCGACAAGTTCCGTACCCGTATTGAAACGGGCAAGGAGGGCACTGAAATCTACATCAGCCATCGCGGCATGATGGAAGTCTATGACAGCGCCAACAAGGACCGGACCGTGTGGCAGCCGCGCCAGGCCGACCCGGAACTCGAGGCCGAAATGCTGCGCCGTCTGATGCTGCGGTTCGGAGTGGAAAAGAGCCGTGCCGACACCCTGCTGGCCAAACAGCAGACGCCGGAGCAGGCACGCATTGCCAGCGAAGCGGGCGTTCCGGTACTGGAAATGGACGAGGGCTTCGATCGTGCCTGGCGTCGCGTCGGCCTGGCGCTCGATCGCGTCGGCTTCGCGGTGGAAGATCGCGACCGTTCCAAGGGGGTGTATTTCGTGCGCTATATCGATCCCGAGATCGATAACAACAGCAAGCGCGATGAAGGCATATTTGCCAAGTTCGCCTTCTGGCGCAGCAAGAACGAGCAGACGTCGCCACAGTTGCAGATCGTGGTCAGCGATGCCGGTGACAAGAGCCACGTCAAGGTCAGCGGCGTTGAAGGCAAGGCAGTCGATGCCAATACGCAGAACCGTATTCTCAACCTGCTGCACAAAGAGTTGAAGTAATGCGGGACCGGGTTTGATGCGGTTTGCCAGCCTCGGCAGCGGCAGCGAAGGCAACGGCCTGGTAGTCGAAGCCGGCCGCACCCGGGTACTGATGGATTGCGGCTTCGGTCTGGCCGACAGCGTGGCGCGACTGGCCCGGCTGGGCTTGCAGGTGTCCGATCTGGCGGGCATCGTGGTCACCCACGAACACGGCGACCACATTGGCGGAGTGGGGCGGCTGGCCCGCAGGCACAAGCTGCCGGTGTGGCTGACTGCCGGTACGCTGGCGATGGCGCAGGATCTCGACGGCGTGGCGGTGCAGGTGATCGACAGCCATGCCGCGTTTGCGGTCGATGACCTGGAAATCCAGCCGTTTCCGGTGCCGCACGATGCGCGCGAGCCGGTGCAGTTTGTGTTTGGCGACGGCAATCGCAGCCTCGGCGTGCTGACCGATACGGGATGCAGTACGCCGCATATCGAAGCCATGTTGAGCGGGGTCGATGCGCTGGTGCTGGAATGCAACCACGATGCCACAATGCTGGAAAAAGGGCCGTATCCGGTGGGCCTCAAGCGCCGGGTCGGCGGGCGGTTTGGCCATCTGGAAAACACCCAGGCGGCGGCGCTGCTGCAACGTGTGAAACACGACGGGTTGCAGTGCGTGATGGCCGCTCATGTATCACGCAAGAACAACACGGCCGCCCTGGCGCAGCAGGCGCTGGCCCAGGTACTGAACTGCGCGGACGAGGACGTGCGCGTGGCCTGTCAGACGACAGGTTTTGACTGGATCCGGATTTGACCGGATCAGATTTAAATGGACTGGCTTTGACAACTTTTGCTGAACTCGGGCTTGCCCCCGACATCCTGCGAGCCCTCGACGAGATGGGCTACGTTTCACCCACGCCGATCCAGGAGCAGGTGATTCCCCTTGCCCTGCAGGGCGGCGACATCCTGGGCGCGGCGCAGACCGGCACCGGCAAGACGGCCGCATTTGCGCTGCCGCTGATCCAGCGCCTGCTGCCGTTCGCCAATCATGGCACCTCGCCTGCCAAGCATCCGATTCGCGCCCTGATCCTGACGCCCACGCGCGAACTGGCGATCCAGGTCGAGGAAAGCGTCAAGGCCTATACCAAGCATGTGCCGCTGCGCTCGCTGGTCGTGTTTGGCGGGGTCAACATCAATACCCAGATCCCCATCCTCAAGGCCGGTGTCGAGATTCTGGTGGCGACGCCGGGCCGGTTGCTCGACCATGTGCAGAACAAGAC
>JBFHXL010000066.1:0-8369 GCA_041599035.1 Thiobacillus sp.
GTCAGCGTGCTGGCGCAGTTCCGCGGAGTGGCCACGCGCTGGCTGGGCAAGGCGGCCCGCGGCTACATTCAGGCCGTCGGCGTGACGGTGCAGGCGGTGGTGTTCGGCATCGTGCTGACCGCGCTGGCGCAGGGCGTGCTCGCGGGACTGGGCTATTGGGTGGCGGGCATCCCGGCACCTGCACTGTGGGGGGTGATTACTGCGCTGATCTCGCTGATTCCGTTTGTGGGGCCGGTGGTGTGGATCGGCCTGTCCCTGAGCCTGCTGGCGCACGGCGAAACCCAGGCTGCGCTGGGTCTGTTCCTGTGGGGCGCGCTGGTGGTGAGCTGGGTCGATAACCTGATTCGCCCGCTCGTCATCAGCGGGCCGACGCGCATCCCGTTTTTGCTGGTGTTTCTGGGCGTGCTTGGCGGCATCAACGCCTTCGGCCTGATCGGTCTGTTTCTGGGACCGGTGCTGCTTGCGGTGTCGGTCGCGATCTGGCGCGAATGGCTGGGCCACAAACGTTCGGATCTGGCTTGATGGTATCCTTGCAGCTCTCGTTTCCAAGGCTGCCATGAACCCCGCAAAAGACCGTACACTCTCGCGCCTGGCGCTCAATATGCTGAGCCTGTTCGAGACCATCGGACTCATCGTCATCACGCTTGCCACGCTGGTGGCGGGCGTGTTTGAAGTGAGGGTCATGATCGCTGCCGGGACGGTGACGCTGGCCGACCTGTTGCTGCTGTTCCTGTACCTGGAAATTTTCGCCATGGTGGGCGTGTATTTCCGTTCCGGGCAGTTGCCGGTGCGGTTTCCCGTCTACATCGCAATCGTGGCGCTGGCACGCTATCTGGTGCTCGACATGAAAAGTCTCGACGACTGGCGCATGCTGGGCGTGAGCTCATCGATATTGCTGCTGACGATAGCCGTGCTGGTGATCCGCTACGGGCATACGCGCTTCCCCTATAACGAAAACCCGAAAGATAGCGATACGCCGCCATGAATACCAAACCGACCTACCCCGGGCTGCGCCAGGACAAGCACAGCCTCACCATGCTGGCACGCGTCGTCATCGACGGCTGGCTGTTCGGGTTCATTCCCGAGACCGAGGAATGCGCCGGCTGGAGCCTGGGGCAAATGCAGGCGCTGGCCGACAAGGTCGACGCCGAATGGGATAAATACAGCAATCTGCCGAGCCGTCTTCCGGACGAATTGCGTGAACGCCACGCCGGCCTCTACAAAAGGGCGACCGAAAATGCGCGTGAAAAAGGCTGGAACCCCGAACTCGGCGACGACGAATGAACTCCTGGCAGGGCCTCCTGCCGTCTGCAACCTGCCTGATCCCCTCTGATGGAACTGACACCGCCGCTTTTGCAACTCGCCACCCAGGCACTCGATCGGGTGCTGGACTTCAAGCGTCCGGCCGATGCCGAGCTGTCGGCGTTTTTCCGCGACCATAAAAAACTCGGATCGCATGATCGTGCGTTCGTGGCCGAGGCCGTGTTCGGCGTGCTGCGCCGTTACCGCTATCTGTCGGTGGTGGTGCCGGCCGCCAATCCGCGCACGCTGGTCATCGCCTGGCTGATCAAGGTGCGCGGCATGAGCGGGGCGACGCTGGAACAATTCGCCAAGCCTGAGCTGATCGGCCATATCCGCAACGCCAAAACCGATGACCTGCCGCTGGGCGTGGCGGCCGATCTGCCCGACTGGGTGATCGAAAAATTGCAGCCGTCGATGAGCGAGGCCGATATTCTCGCGCTGGGTCGCGCGCTGCAGCAGCAGGCGCCGCTGGACGTGCGGGTCAACACGCACAAGGCAAATCGCGATGCCGTCCTGGCGCAATTGCGTGCAGAGGGGCTGGCCATCGAGGCCACGCCGTATTCGCCGTGGGGCATCCGCTTCAAGGATCACCCGGCGATCAACCGCCATCCGCTGTTCGTCGACGGCAGTCTGGAAGTGCAGGACGAAGGCAGCCAGTTGCTGGCCTGGCTGCTGGGTGCGCGGCGCGGCGAAATGGTGTGCGATTTTTGCGCCGGCGCCGGCGGCAAGACGCTGGCGATCGGTGCGATGATGGCTTCGAGCGGCCGCCTGTATGCGTTTGATGTGGCCGAAAAACGCCTGGCCAAGCTGAAGCCGCGCCTGGCACGTTCGGGGCTCTCGAATGTCATGCCGCAGTTGCTCGCGTCCGAAAACGACACGCGGGTAAAGCGGCTGGCGGGCAAACTCGACCGCGTGCTGGTCGATGCGCCGTGTTCGGGGCTGGGGACGGTGCGCCGCAACCCCGACCTGAAATTCCGTCAGACCCCCGAAAGCGTCGCGCAGCTGACGCAGAAACAGGCAGCCATTCTGCGTGCGGCGGGCAGGCTGCTGAAGCCCGGCGGGCGCCTGGTCTACGCCACCTGCAGCCTGCTGCCGGAAGAGAACGAGACCATCGTCGACGCGTTGCTGGCAGACGGTGGATACACCCTGCTGCCGGTCAACGAATTGCTGGCACAGGGCAAGATCGACCTCGATACGGGCGCCATGCTCAAGCTGTCACCCGCGGCGCACGGCACGGACGGTTTTTTTGCCGCCGTCATGGTCAGGTCAGCGGGCTGATCGGCAAGGGCATTGCGGTTATGCTTCGGGTGCATCCATAGGCAGACTGGATTTCCGACATGACGGCAGCATCGTTTCATCCAGACACGTTGGGCACATTGTGCGGCCTGTTTCAGGCCCGTGTTGCGACATCGCCGGATAAGGTCGCCTACCGGCAATACGACGAGTCGCGCACAGCGTGGGTGAGCTTCACCTGGGCGCAGGTGGCGGCCGAGGTGCTGCGCTGGCAGGCTGCGCTGGTGCAGGAAGGCCTCGTTCCCGGCGACCGCGTCGCGGTGATGCTGAAAAACTGCGTCGAGTGGGTGATTTTCGATCAGGCTGCACTGGCGCTGGGGCTGGTGACCGTGCCGCTGTATCTGGATGACCGTCCGGACAATGCGGCGTATATCCTCAACCATTCCGGCGCCAAACTGCTGCTGGTCGAGGGCAAGTTCCAGCACAAGAAGCTGGCCGAAATCACCGCCTCGGCCACCACGCTGCAACACATTGTCAGCCTGACCCCGCCGGAAAACACATTGGTGGACGTGAGCACGCGTTTTGTGGTGGCGGCCGACTGGCTCTCAGCTGCAGTCGATACGCCCGTTCCGGTGCGCCACCCCGGCGCCGACATGCTGGCCAGTATCGTCTACACCTCGGGGACCACAGGACGGCCCAAGGGCGTGATGCTGACGCACGAGAACATGCTGTGGAATGCGTTTTACGCTTCGCAATGTGCGGATTTCGGGCCAGATGAAGTTTTCCTGTCGTTTTTGCCCATGTCCCACACGCTGGAGCGCACGGCGGGTTATTACCTGCCGATGCTGATCGGAGCCGAAGTCGCCTATGCCCGTTCCATCGCCCAGCTTGCCCAGGATCTGCTGGCGATCCGCCCCACTGTGCTGATTTCGGTGCCGCGCATTTATGAGCGGGTGTACGCGCGTATCCAGGATGGACTGGAGAAGAAGGGCGCGCTCGCCAGGCTGCTGTTCGATCTGGCGGTCCGGGTTGGCTGGCGTCGTTTTGAGCGTGCTCAGGGGCGTGCGGGCTGGCACCCCGAACTCGTGCTGTGGCCGCTTCTGCACAAGCTGGTGGCGGGCAATGTCACCGAAAAACTGGGCGGGCGCTTGAAAATAGCCGTTTCCGGCGGCGCGGCGCTCTCCCCCGACATTGCGCGGGTGTTTATCGGGCTGGGGGTGCCGATTTATCAGGGCTACGGGCTGACCGAGACCAGCCCGGTCGTGTGCGTGAACCGGCCTGATTCCAACCTGCCGTCGAGCATCGGCCCGCCCATGCCCGGGGTCGAGGTGACGATCGGCGCCAACGATGAACTGCTCACGCGCAGCCGCTGCGTGATGCGCGGCTACTGGCAAGACGAGGAAGCCACCCGCGCCATGATCGATGCCGACGGCTGGGTCCACACCGGCGACAAGGCGCGCGTCGATGCGGATAACCATTACACGATCATCGGGCGGATCAAGGACATCATCGTGCTGAACAACGGCGAGAAAGTGCCGCCGACCGACATCGAATCCGCGATCCTGCTCGATCCCCTGTTCGAACAGGTGATGGTCGTCGGCGAAGGCCGGCCTTATCTGGCTGCGCTCACGGTGCTGAACGAGGAACACTGGCAGACCTTTGCCGCCAGCCTCGGCGTCGATGCGGAACATCCCATGTCGCTGCGCGACCCCCGGGTCGTCAAGGCGCTCACCCGCCGCGTGGCCGAGCATCTCAAGCATTTCCCGGGCTATGCCCAGATCCGCCGTCTGCATGCGGAGCTTGCGCCGTGGACGGTGGATGACGGCCTGCTGACGCCCACCCTGAAAACCAAACGCAACCAGGTGCTTGAGCGCTACTGCGCGGCGGTCGAGGCCATGTATGCCGATTTCACGCGTTAACGCATTCTGATCATTACACCCAAGGAAGCGTTTTCGATGTCCTGCATCAATCGTCTGGTGACCGGCCTGGTACTGGCCGGCTGTGTCCATCTCGTCCACGCATCCGGGTTCGCGCTGATCGAACAGAGTGCGAGCGGCATGGGCAATGCCTTTGCCGGCGCGGCGGCAAGTTCTGACGACGCGAGCTACCAGTACTTCAATCCGGCCAGCATTTCCTTTGTCGGCGGAACCCGGGTGTCCGGCGCGCTGCATGTCATCTCACCTGACGCCACGCTTGAAGGCGCCAGTGCCCGCGTGGTGACGCTCGGCAATGTTCCGTATTCGGGCGGCGGCAGCGGCGACCCCGGTGTGACCGGGTTCGTCCCGAACTTTTACTACGTTCGCGATATCGACCCCAGGCTGAAATTCGGCCTGGGAGTCAACGCCCCGTTCGGCCTCGCCACGGAATATGACAGCGGCTGGATCGGCCGCTATCACGCGGTCGAATCCGACATGCAAACCGTCAACATCAACCCGGTTCTGTCCTACAAGCCCAACCAGCGGTTCTCCGTCGCCGGCGGCGTCAGTATCCAGTACGTGAAGGTGC
Organism: Thiobacillus sp.; assembly: GCA_041599035.1. Taxonomy (GTDB): domain Bacteria; phylum Pseudomonadota; class Gammaproteobacteria; order Burkholderiales; family Thiobacillaceae; genus Thiobacillus. Next base: position 5,041 of record JBFHXL010000066.1, read on the forward strand.
TGCTGTCCAACGCGATTGACTCCAGTTCGATCTGTCTGGGGTTGCAGGCAAGCGGTACCCTTCCTGCTGGAACCTGTACTGCATATGGCCTTGCCACGCCAGGAAAAGCGAGCACCGACAGCTTTGTCGAGAACAAGGGCGATGGCTGGGGCTATGGATTCAACCTGGGCCTGATGTGGACGCCCGTGCCGTCCACCACGCTGGGGCTCGCCTACCGCTCCGAGGTCGAGCACAGCCTGTCCGGCAAGGCTGACTTCCAGCGTTCATCTGAATTCAATAATCTGCTCAGTGCCATTGGAAGCACATTATTAACCGACACAAAAATCACATCCGACACCACGATGCCGGCGACGGCCTCGTTCAGCGTCTCCCACCAAATGACCCCGTCGGTCAGGCTGCTTGCTGACGTGACCTGGACCGGCTGGAGCAGTTTTGAGCAACTGGTGATCGATTTTGCCAACCCTCTACAAGCCAACGGGGTGACGACCGAGAGTTGGGAGAACACCATGCGCTATTCCGTCGGCGCGAACTGGCAGGTGCGCCCCGATTTGAAGCTGCGCGTGGGCGTCGCCTATGATGAAACACCGGTTCCGTCGGCCGCCCGGCGCACGCCGCGCATTCCGGACGGAAATCGCACCTGGCTTGCGATCGGGGCAGGCTACGCGCATGACAGGCGGTTGACGCTGGATCTGGGGTATTCCCATCTATTCGTGGCTGACGTTGCCATCGACAACACGACGGAAAACTCGGTTACGCACAACCTGACCGGCACCTACGCGTCTTCGGTCGATATCCTCTCGATGCAGGCGAACTGGACATTCTGACCTGTCTCGATTCGGAAGGGGATTTGCTGCCGCCGAATCCGCCGCGATCCTGACGGGGTCGCCCGCTTGGCGGCGGGTGTTACCATGATTCTTTGGAGGGATAGATCATGCAACTAGGCCTACTCGATTTACCGTGGTGGGGTTACGTGCTGGTTGCGCTGGCGCTCACCCACACCACCATCGCTGCCGTCACCATTTTCCTGCACCGTTCGCAGGCGCACCGTGCGGTCGATCTGCACCCCGTTGTCAGCCATTTTTTCCGCTTCTGGTTGTGGCTTACCAGCGGCATGGTGACCAAGGAATGGGTCGCCATCCACCGCAAGCACCACGCCAAGTGCGAAACGCCGGACGACCCGCACAGCCCGCAGACGCGCGGCATCAGGAAGGTATTCTGGGAAGGCTCCGAACTGTATCGCGCCGAGGCCAGGGTTGCCGCGACGCTGGAAAAATATGGCCACGGCACGCCCGACGACTGGCTCGAGCGCCATCTCTACAGCGCGCACTCGGCCGCGGGCATCTGGCTGATGATGGCGATCGATCTGGTGGCGTTTGGCCCGATCGGCCTGACCATCTGGGCGGTGCAAATGGCGTGGATTCCGGTCACCGCTGCGGGCGTCATCAACGGCGTCGGCCATTACTGGGGCTATCGCAACTTCGCCTGCGAGGACGCCAGCACCAATATCATGCCGTGGGGCATCCTGATCGGCGGCGAAGAGCTGCACAACAACCACCATGCCTACGGCACCTCCGCCCGCCTCTCCAACAGGTGGTACGAGTTCGACATCGGCTGGCTCTATATCAGGCTGATGACCTACGTTGGCCTGGCCACGGTCCGCAAGGTCGCGCCTGCGATCAAGTGGCAGCCGGCCAAGCCGCTGTGCGACCTCGATACGCTGCAGGCCATCATCACCCATCGCTACGATGTGATGACGCGTTTCATTCGCAGCGTCAGGGCCGACAGCGCGGCCGAAATTGCCAAGCTGAAAGCCGGCGCGAATCTGCCGCAAAACTGGAATCTCGACAGTTTCCGGCGCTGGCTCAACAAGGAACCCGCCGAGCTTGCGGCGGAAGACCGGGCGGCACTCGACGGCCTGCTGGGCAAGAGTGAGCGCCTGCAAACCGTCTATCGCATGCGGCAGGATCTTGCCGCCATCTGGAGCCGCTCGACGGCGACGCGCGAACAGCTGCTGGAACAGTTGCAGGCCTGGTGCAAGCGCGCCGAAGACAGCGGCATCCGGTCGCTGCAGGAGTTCTCGGTGCGCCTGCGCCGCTATGCCTGATGGTTTGGGCCTTGTGGCCGCCCGGTTCGAACGGATGCGCCGTCATTCGACGGGCGTGACCCACTAAAAAACCCGCCGATTGGCGGGTTTTTTAGTGGGTCATCGACTGAATTACTTCAGTTTGATTTCCTTGTACATCACATGCTTGCGAGCCTTGGGATCGAACTTGCTGATCTCCATTTTCTCGGGCATGGTCTTCTTGTTCTTGGTGGTGGTGTAGAAGTGACCGGTGCCCGCAGTGGACTCCAGCTTGATCTTTTCGCGTCCGCCTTTAGCCATGATCGAACTCCTTAAACGGCCACGCCGTTGGCGCGGAGGTCAACCAGAACAGCATCGATGCCGTTCTTGTCGATGGTGCGCAGGGCAGCAGTGGACAAACGCAGACGGATCCAGCGGTTTTCGCTTTCAACCCAGAACCGGCGGTATTGCAGGTTGGGGAGGAAACGACGCTTGGTTCTATTGTTGGCGTGGGAAACGTTGTTTCCGACCATGGGCTTCTTGCCCGTTACGACACATACGCGAGCCATGACGCTGCTCCAAAATTAAGGGTTAACCAGTCGGGATTAGGCGTGAGGGCCAATCCGAGAACCGCGATTTATACCACAGCCTACAAGCGCGAGGCAAGCGGTGCCGGCTTTCAAAGATGGCCGGATTCCATGAATGACAGGGATGACGCGCCCGCCACGATGAAATGGTCCAGCACGCGGATATCCACCAGGGTCAGCGCTTCCGCCAGTTTGCGGGTGAGGCTGTGGTCGGCCTGGCTCGGTTCGGCCACGCCGCTGGGGTGATTGTGCGCCAGGATCAGCGCGGCCGCATTGTACGCCAGCGCCTGCTTGACGATTTCGCGGGGGTAGACGCTGGTCTGGGTCAGGGTGCCGCGAAACAGTTCCTCGACTGCTATCACCCGGTTCTGCGCGTCGAGAAACACGCAGCAGAACACTTCGTAGGGTTTGTTGCGCAGAATCAGCCGCAGGTAGTCGCGCACGGCCTGCGGCGACGCCAGGGCGTCGCCCGCCTGCATGTCTTCGGCGAGCGTGCGGCGCACCATTTCCATCACCGCCTGCAACAGCGCATATTTGGCTTCGCCCACGCCGGGCGCAGCACAGGCGGAACGCTGGTCGGCCCGGCACAAGCCGCCGAGGCCCCCGAAGCGCTCGATCAGTTCACGCCCGAGATCGACCGCGCTCTTGCCGATTACGCCGGTGCGTAAAAATACCGCGAC
>JBFHXL010000067.1:0-8358 GCA_041599035.1 Thiobacillus sp.
GCGCTGGATGCTCATGCCGCGTTTGACTTCGGCCAGGAACCAGTCCATGGCTTCGCGAAAGCTTTGCACGGGTGATTCCTTTTCGCCGCGCTTGGCGCGCGCGCCGAGACCGATCAGGTCACGCAACATGTCGCCGACCTTGACGAGCTGCGTGTAGTCCCCGGATTCAAGCAGGTCTGCTTCGAGAAAATTGACATAGGCATTGCCATGGGAATGGCGGGTGATACGCAGGCGATGCGTGTCGTTTTCGCTGATGTATTCAGCCGCGACCTCATACTTTTGTGCGTCGAGCGCCGCGCCCAGGCTGGCCTCGGCCATCATCGAGGCGCCGCTGTCTTCCAGGCTCAGGCGCGGGATTTTCATCAGGGCCTGCAAGACGTCGTCCGGCAGCAGTCGCGCCAGGCGATCGCACACGGCTTCGGCAAGAAAATACTCGCGTGCGAGTATTTCCAGCGCTTCACCCATGATTGGCATGGCCCCGTCCATCGGCGTCAACTCGGCCTCTTTCATGGCTTCGGCCATCAGGTGTTCTTTCAGTGCATGTTCATCCTTGATGTAGCGTTCGGAACGACCATGCTTGACCTTGTACAGCGGCGGCTGCGCGATGTAGATGTGGCCGCGCTCGACCAGCTCGGGCATCTGACGGTAAAAGAAGGTCAGCAGCAGGGTGCGGATGTGGGCGCCGTCGACGTCGGCGTCGGTCATGATGATGATGCGGTGATAACGCAGCTTGTCGGGGTTGTAGTCGTCCTTGCCGATGCTGGTACCGAGCGCGGTGATCAGGGTGGCGATTTCCTGGCTGCCGATGACCTTGTCGAAACGCGCACGCTCGACGTTGAGAATCTTGCCCTTGAGCGGCAGGATCGCCTGGAATTTACGGTCGCGGCCCTGCTTGGCCGAGCCGCCGGCGGAATCGCCCTCAACCAGATAGATTTCTGACAGCGCCGGATCTTTTTCCTGGCAGTCCGCCAACTTGCCGGGCAGGCCGAGGCCATCCATCACCCCTTTGCGGCGCGTGATCTCGCGCGCCTTGCGCGCAGCTTCGCGTGCCCGCGCGGCTTCGATGATCTTGCCGCACAACAGTTTGGCGTCGTTGGGATTCTCGAGCAGAAAGTCAGCCAGCTTCTGGCCCACGATTTCCTGCACCACGGGCTGGACTTCACTGGAAACCAGCTTGTCCTTGGTTTGCGAAGAAAACTTGGGTTCGGGTACCTTGACCGACAGCACGCAGGTCAGGCCTTCGCGCATGTCGTCGCCGGTGGTATCGACCTTGGCTTTTTTGGCCAGCTCGTTTTCCTCGATGTACTTGTTCAGTACCCGCGTCATCGCCATGCGCAGACCGGTCAGGTGCGAACCGCCGTCACGCTGCGGGATGTTGTTGGTAAAGCATTGCACGGACTCGGAATAGCTGTCGTTCCACTGCATCGCCACTTCGACGGTCATGCCGTCCTTTTCACCCATTGCCGTGAAAATCTTGGGATGCAGCGCAGACTTGAGGCGGCTGACGTATTCGACAAAACCTTTCACGCCGCCCGAATGGGCAAAGTTTTCGCTCTTGCCGTCGCGGTGGTCGATCAGTTCGATCTTGACGCCGTTGTTGAGGAAGGACAGTTCGCGAATGCGCTTGGCGAGGATGTCGAAATGGAATTCAACGGTGCCAAAAATTTCTTCGTCCGCTAAAAAATGAACTTCGGTGCCGCGATTGCTGGTCTCGCCGACGATTTTCATCGGCGACACTTCGACGCCATTCTGGATTTCGATTTCGCGATCGACCGCCTTGCCCTGATTGAAGGTCATCGCATATTTCTTGCCATCGCGACGCACGATCAGCTTGAGCCATTTCGACAGGCCGTTGACGCACGACACACCAACGCCGTGCAGGCCGCCTGACACCTTGTAGCTGTTCTGGTTGAACTTGCCGCCGGCGTGCAGCACGGTCATGACGATTTCCGCAGCGGAACGCTTGGGCTCGTGCTTGTCGTCCATTTTGACGCCGACCGGAATGCCGCGCCCGTTGTCGGAAATGGATATCGAATTATCGGGATGAATAATGACCTTGATGTCATCACACCAGCCTGCCAGCGCTTCGTCGATGGCGTTGTCCAGCACCTCGAACACCATGTGATGCAGGCCGGTACCGTCGGAGGTATCGCCGATATACATGCCAGGCCGTTTTCGTACGGCCTCCAGCCCTTCCAGTTGCTGGATGCTGTCTTCGTCGTAGCCGCCGTTTTCGTTGTCGGGTGGCGTGTTGTCAGGCTTATTGCTCATGTTCTTTGTCCCGCATGGGGCGTTCCTGTCGGTTATCGCATGGAAAATATGACGTGCTGGCCGGGCTAGATGCGCATCGGCATCACCACATATTTGAAGCCGGGTTCGCTTTCGCTGGTCAGCAGCATGCTGCTGTTGGCATCGGCCAGAGACAGGATGATTTCATCACTTCCAACCGCGCCCAGGCCATCCAGCAAATAGGTCACGTTAAAGCCCACATCGAGCGGATCACCGTTGTAGCTGACCTCGATTTCGTCGGCGGCTTCTTCCTGCTCGTTGTTGTTGCAGACGACCCCCAGGCTGTTTTCGCTCATCACCAGGCGAACCCCGCGGAATTTTTCGTTCGACAGAATGGCTGCGCGCTGCAGGGCCTACATGACGTTCTGCCGATTGGCCTTGAGATGGCGCGGCTGGTTCAGCGGAATCACGCGCTGGTAATCGGGGAATTTTCCGTCTACCACCTTGGTAACCAGTTCGGTTCCGGGTAGCGTGATGGTGACCTGGTTGGTTCCGATGCGAAGTTCGACCGGATCGTCGCCGTCACTCAATAATTTTGAAAGCTCGACCACCGTTTTGCGCGGGATGATCACCTCGCGTGCTTCCGCTTCGTTTTCGAGCTGGGTTTCGGCATAGCTCAGCCGATGGCCGTCGGTTGCGACCACGCGCAGGTGTTTTCCGTCCAGCACCAGCAGCATGCCGTTCAGGTAATAGCGGATGTCCTGGCTTGCCATGGCGAACTGCACCAGTTGCAGCAGGTGCTTCAGCGTTTTTTGCGGCAACGTGATCGCCGCGCCGAGGCCGCTACCGGTTTCGACCCGGGGGAAATCGGCTGCCGGCAGGGTTTGCAGCGTGAAGCGCGACTTGCCCGCGCTTACCACCACCTGGCTGTCCTTGGTATCCAGTTTGAGCTTGGCCGCATCTGGCAGGGCGCGAACGATATCGAACAGCTTGCGCGCCGCAATGGTGATGGCGAAATCGCCGTCGCCACCGGCATTTTCCAGGTGCGTGCTGACCTGTAATTCCAGATCGGTCGCCAGGAGCGTCAAGGTGCTGCCTTTTTTCTCCAGCAGCAGATTGGACAGAATCGGCAGGGTATGCCGTCGTTCAACAACCCCGACAACCGCGGTAAGGGCATTGAGCAGGGCGTTGCGTTCGCTTTGTATTAATAGCATTTATATATTCCTGAGAATCATAATAAAGGCGGCCTGAAAGTGGGGATAAGCTTATTAATCTTGTTAAAACAATAGGTTGCTGTCAATTTATGGGTGTGGATAAGTGCTTGGCAGGACGGGAGGGGTGGGGATACTTTTCCGGTCCCGAATATAAAATCTGCTTTATCCACATTCCATCCTCAGCCTGTCAGGCTTTGTAATAACACCAGGTAATCGCGCCCGATATCGGTCTCGGTTTCGCGCAGTTCGGCAACCTTGCGACAGGCATGGATCACCGTGGTGTGATCCCGTCCGCCAAATGATTCGCCGATTTCCGGCAGGCTCTGGTTGGTGAGTTCTTTCGACAAGGCCATGGCAATCTGACGTGGCCGTGCCAGGTTGCGCGTACGTTTCTTGGAAAACATGTCGGCGACCTTGATCTTGTAGAAATCGGCAACGGTTTTCTGGATGTTCTCGATCGAAACGATACGCGAAGTTGACGCGATGAGGTCGCGCAAGGCTTCTTTCACCAATTCCAGGGTGATGGGTTTTTCGTGAAAACGTGAAAAGGCGATGACCCGCTTCAGGGCGCCTTCAAGTTCGCGCACGTTGGAACGCACCTGTTTGGCGATGAAAAAGGCTACATTTTCGTCGAGCTTGGTGTTTTCTGCCTGCGCCTTGGCCAGCAGGATGGCGACCCGCATTTCCAGTTCTGGCGGCTCGACCGCAACCGTCAGGCCCCAGGCAAAACGGGATTTCAGGCGATCGTCGAGTCCGTTGATTTCCTTGGGAAAGGTATCGCAGGTGATGACGATCTGCTTTTTGTTTTCGATCAAGGAATTGAAAACGTAAAAGAATTCTTCCTGGGTGCGGTCTTTCTTGGCCAGGAACTGGATGTCGTCGATCAGCAGCAGATCAAGCGACATGTAGCGGCGCTTGAGATCGTCGAACTGCTTGTTCAGATAGGCCTTGACCACGTCGTCAACATAATCGTTGGCGTGAATATAGCTGATGCGTGCCTCGGGATTGGCCTGACGCACGGTGTTGCCAATCGCCTGCAGCAGATGGGTCTTGCCCATGCCGACGCCGCCATAGACAAACAGCGGGTTGTAGGCGGTTCCGGGGTTGTCGGCGATTTGCAGGGCGGCGGCACGTGCCAGCTGATTGGCGCGTCCGGATACAAAGTTGTCGAAGTTGAATCCCGGGTTGATACGCAGGCCGGCTTGCGCGGGCGGCGTCGGAACCGGCACGGACGGCGCGGCGGATGCAACCGTAACCGGTTCCCGCGAAGGCAGGGTCTTCTTGTTGCCGAGCGCGTAGGTAATGGCGATGGGCTGCGCATAGAATTCCTGCGCCCACAAATCAATATGCTCGGCAAATTTCTCGCGCACCCAGTCCATGACGAAATGGTTGGGCGCCAGGATGCGCACCGCACCATCGGCGTCATCGAATACCAGGGGTCTGATCCATGTGCTGAATTGCTGCTGGGTCAGATTGGCGCGAAAGCGCTCTTGGCAAAGGTCCCAGAAGGAATCCATAGTCGGGTGGTGAGGGGCGATGAGCTGCATGGAATTCAAACGTGAATCCTACTCTTATTCGGCCAGGTTATCCACAGGGCGGATGTGCCGGGCGTACGTTCGGCAGGCCATGAGTCGCTTGACAGATTGTGGCCTTGGCGGGTCTAATATGCGGTTTTTCAACATATTTTTTAGTGCTCGTTGGTCCTGCTCACGCGGGCGACGGGTCTTCGCCAGAAAGGGCCAATCATGAAACGCACATACCAACCCTCTACTGTCCGCCGCAAGCGTACCCACGGCTTTCGCGCCCGGATGAAAACCAAGGCAGGTCGCGCCGTGATCAATGCGCGTCGCGCCAAGGGCCGCGCCCGTCTGGCTGTATAACGAATCGACTCGCACCCCAACAGCCCGGGCGGCGTGCGCCTTCGCAAGGCGCGGTTGGTCAACAAGGCCGACTTTGACCGGGTGTTTGCCGACAATCAGCGCGCGCGGACCGATTATGTCGTGGTGATGGCGCGGCCCAATCAGGCCGGATACCCGCGTCTGGGTATGATCGTCGCCAAGCGTCTGCTCGGACGTGCAGTCGATCGCAATCGCGTCAAGCGTTGTGTGCGGGAAAGTTTTCGACAGGTATTGCCGGAACTTCCCGCGTGCGACTTTGTGGTGCGCCTGATTGCCAAGCCGCTGCCCGGCGACGAGGCGCGCGATTTAATGCGCACCTTCAAGCGTGCCGGGCAGCGTGCCATGACAAAATGGCCTGTGGCAACGGCAGGCGACACTGCTGCCGCCACACCGCACCCCTTCTCCAACTAACTGCGTTCCGTTCCATGGATAACCAGCGGCTGATACTTTTTATTGTTTTTTCCTTTTCGCTGCTTTTGTTGTGGGAAGCCTGGCAGGACAAGCACGCACCACCGCCAGCGGCCCCCACTACGGCAAGCATGCCGGCGGCAGGCACGCCGCCCACACCGGATCAAGCATTGAATGCACCGACCGCCGCCGCGCCGGCCCAGGCCGGATTTGTCACCGGCGCCCGTGCCGTGGTCGAAACCGATGTCATGCGCGCGACCATTGATGCCAACGGCGGCGATTTGCGGCAGTTGAAACTGCTGACGTACCGGGAAAGTGAAGACAAGAAACAGATCTTCACCCTGTTCGAAGACAGTCGGACGCAGCCGTATCTGGCGCAAAGCGGCATGGTCGGAAAGAACCTGCCGACGCATCGCAGCCTATATCAGCTCAATCCTGGTACATATCGCCTGTCGGGCGGTGCCGTGCGGCTGGAAGTGCCGCTGGTATGGAATGATCCCGCGACCGGCGTACGGGTCGAAAAAACCTATATCTTCAAGCGTGGCAGCTATCAGATCGACGTCCGCACACGCGTCATCAACGGCGGCACCGCGCCGATCGATCTGACGCCGTATTATCAGTTCACCCGTTACGGCGGCGCACCGCGCGGTTCGTCTTTCTTCCTGCACACGTATACCGGGCCGGCGTTTTATACCGATGCCAAAAAATTCCAGAAAGTCGCATTTTCAGACATTCAGGAAGGTAAAGCCGAATTCGAAAAATCCGCCGACAACGGTTGGGTGAGCCTGGTGCAGCACCACTTTGTCTCGGCCTGGCTGCCTGCGGGCAGCGTCAAGCGGGAGTTCTATACCCGTGTGCTGGGAGAGGATCTCTACTCTGCCGGAGTGATTCTGGCGGAAGGCACGCTGGCACCCGGTCAGCAAAAAACCTTTACGGTGCCGCTGTATGCCGGGCCGCAGACGCAGGCGATGTTGGAAAAAACCGCGCCCGGTCTGGATCTCACACGCGATTATGGCTGGCTGACACCGCTGGCCTATCCGATTTTCTGGTCGCTGGCGGCAATCGAGGGCCTGGTTGGTAACTGGGGCTGGGCCATCATTATTCTGACCCTGCTGCTCAAACTGGCGCTGTACCCGCTTTCGGCAGCGGGCTACAAGTCGATGGCCAGGATGAAAAAACTCACCCCGCGCCTGCAGCAGCTGAAGGAAACCTTTGGTGACGATCGCGCCAAACTGCATCAGGCCATGGCCGAGATGTACAAGACCGAGAAAATCAATCCGCTCGGTGGCTGCCTGCCTATCCTGATCCAGATTCCGGTGTTCATCGCGCTGTACTGGGTATTGCTCGCCGCCGTCGAAATGCGCGGCGCGCCGTGGCTAGGCTGGATTACCGATCTGACCGCGCCGGACCCCTGGTTCATCCTGCCGGTGATCATGGGCGTGACGTCCATCCTCCAGGTCAAGCTCAACCCGCAGCCGATGGATCCGATGCAGGCCAAGATCATGATGATCATGCCGGTCGCATTTACTGTGATGTTTGTGTTCTTCCCGGCCGGCCTGGTGCTCTACTGGGTGGCCAACAACATCCTGTCGATCGCGCAGCAGTGGGCGATCAACAGGCAGGTCGAGGGTGGTGGCAAAGCAGCCGCCGGCAAAGCCTGACCTGATCGCCGCGATCGCCACCGCGCCGGGCCGTGGTGGGGTAGGGGTGGTGCGGGTGTCGGGCGCGGAGCTTGCCCCGCTCGCCTGCGCAATCCTCGGGCGTCTGCCCGAAGCGCGCCGGGCGACCTTCAGCCGCTTTCTCGACGCATCGGGCGACGCCATCGACGAGGGCATCGCGCTCCACTTCGCGGCGCCGCATTCCTTTACCGGCGAACACGTTCTCGAACTGCAGGGCCATGGTGGCCCGGTGGTGCTCAATCTCATTCTGCAGCGTTGTGTCGAACTGGGCGCGCGCCTGGCCGAGCCCGGCGAATTCACGCGGCGCGCCTATCTGAACGGCAAGCTCGATCTGGCACAGGCCGAGGCAGTGGCCGATGTGATCGATGCAGCCTCGGGCGAGGCTGCGCGGTCGGCGGTGCGGTCCCTGTCCGGCGCGTTTTCCGCACGCATCGGCGAGCTGGTCGAGGCGCTGATTCGCCTGCGGATGCTGGTGGAAGCGACGCTGGATTTTCCCGAAGAAGAAATCGATTTTTTGCGCGATGCCGATGCCTTTGGCAGGCTGGACAGCATCGATGCCAGCCTGCAGGCGGTGCGCGCGCAGGCGCGGCAGGGCGCGTTGCTGCGCGAAGGACTGACGGTGGTGCTGATCGGCCAGCCGAATGTGGGCAAATCGAGTTTGCTGAACCAGCTGGCCGGATTCGAGGCGGCGATCGTCACCGAGATTGCAGGGACGACGCGCGATACCGTCCGCGAAGTGATCCAGATCCAGGGCGTGCCGCTGCACATCATCGATACCGCGGGCCTGCGCGATACCGATGACGCGGTGGAAAAGCTCGGCATTGCCCGTACCTGGGCAGCCGTGGAAAAAGCGGATGTGGCCCTGTTGCTGGTGGATGCGGCGCATGGCTTGAGCGCGCAGGAAGCGGCGATACTGGAACGTTTGCCAAA
>JBFHXL010000068.1:0-8223 GCA_041599035.1 Thiobacillus sp.
CGTGCTGCTGACCGCGCCCGCGCATGCCGAAAAGGCCGACCGCGACAAGCCGGTCAACCTCGAAGCCGACACCGTCACCCTCGACGACACCACGCAAATCAGCGTCTATCAAGGCAATGTGACGCTGAGCCAGGGCACTTTGATGCTGCGTGCTGACCGCGTGCAGGTCACCCAGAATGCGAACGGAATCGACAAGGTCAGCGCCACCGGCCGGCCGGCCGCATTCCGCCAGAAAGCCGACGGACGCGATGAATTCATCGAGGGTTTTGCCAGCCGGATCGAATACGACAGCGCCAAAGGCCAGCTCGAGCTGATCGGCCAGGCCCAGCTCAGGCGCGGCGGCGATGAACTGCGCGGTGCGCAGATTTCATATAACGCCACGACCGAATTCTACAAAGTCATCGGCCAGCCCAACGCCCAAACCCCGAATGGCCGCGTGCGCGCCGTGATCCGCCCGAAACCGCGCACCGAACAGCCCACAGTCAAGCCATGAGCCAGATTTCCGCCCAGCGCCTCAGCAAAACCTATGGCAAACGCACCGTGGTGCACGATGTATCCTTCGAGGTCAACAGCGGCGAAGTCGTGGGCCTGCTGGGCCCCAACGGCGCCGGCAAGACCACCTGCTTTTACATGGTGGTGGGGCTGGTGGCAGCGGACGGCGGCAGCGTGCAGATGGACACGCACGATTTGACCCACATGGCGATCCACCAGCGTGCGCGGCTGGGGCTGTCCTACCTGCCGCAGGAGCCGTCGATCTTCCGCAAGATGACGGTCGAAGAGAACATCCGCGCCATCCTTGAACTCAAGCCCTACACCAAGGCCGAGCGCGAGGAACATCTCAACAACCTGCTTGACGACCTGCACATCGCCCACCTGCGTGATGCCGCCGCCATCAGCCTGTCAGGCGGCGAACGTCGCCGCGTGGAAATTGCCCGCGCCCTGGCAATCAACCCGCATTTCATCCTGCTCGACGAGCCCTTTGCGGGAGTCGATCCCATCGCGGTGCTCGACATTCAGAAACTCGTGCATTTCCTGATCGAGCGCGACATCGGCGTGCTGATCACCGACCACAACGTTCGGGAAACGCTCGGCATCTGCGACCGCGCCTACATCATCAACGAAGGCCGCGTGCTGATTGCCGGCACCCCGGATCTCATCATCCAGGACGACAACGCACGCAAGGTCTATCTGGGTGAAAATTTCCGCTTGTAAGCCCGCTCAGGACTAAAAGCGTTAAACTTGGCTCAAGCCGGCACGTTTTTTGCCGTAGTCAAGATTCATGAAGCATAGCCTCCAACTCAAGCTCGGTCAGCACCTTACCCTGACGCCGCAACTGCAGCAGTCGATTCGGCTGTTGCAGCTGTCCACGCTGGAATTGAATCAGGAACTGGAGCAGATGCTCCAGGACAACCCCCTGCTGGAGCGCGAGGACGACGACGAACCCGGCCAGGAGACGGCCGAGGCGCCGACGCATACCGCCGAAACCGAAACGCAAAGCACGGAAACCACCCCGCGCGAGGCCGATGACGCCGAACCGATTACCGCCCAGGACGACTCGGACTGGAACGACTACAGTGCGGCGGGCGGCGACGATGAAGACAGCGACTTTGCGCAAGGCTCGATATCGGGTTCCACCCTGCGCGAACACCTGCTGAACCAGCTGATCGTCAGCCCGCTCACCGTGCGCGACCGTACCCTGGTTGCCGCGCTGATCGACGACCTGGACGAAAGCGGCTTCCTCACCCAGCCGCTGGAAGACATCACCGCCAGCCTGCAGGCTGAACTCGAAGAACTCGAGCCCGAAGAACTTGAAACCGCGCTCAAGCACCTGCAAAACATGGATCCGACCGGTGTCGGCGCCCGCGATCTGGCCGAAAGCCTGACCCTGCAGCTGCGCGCCCTGCCCCCCGAGACCCCCGCACGCGATGCCGCCCTGCGGCTGACCACGAACCATCTTGACCTGCTGGCCGCGCGCGATGTCGGCAAGCTCAAAAAGGTGCTGGGAATCGACGACCTTACGCTACGGGCTGCACGCGCCCTGATTCTTTCGCTCAATCCGCGCCCGGGCGCCGCCTTCAGCGCAGACGAAACCCACTATGTGATCCCCGACGTGCATGTGCGCAAGATCAAGGGCATGTGGGTCGCCAGCCTCAATGCCGACGCCATGCCCAAGCTGCGCGTCAATCGCGTCTATGCCGATATTTTGTCGCGCCATCGCGAAAACGGCGGCGGCCAGCTTGCCAGCCAGCTGCAGGAGGCACGCTGGCTGATCAAGAACGTCCAGCAGCGGTTCGACACCATCCTGCGCGTCTCGCAGGCCATCGTCGACCGCCAGAAACACTTCTTCGAGCACGGCGACGTGGCGATGCGGCCCCTGGTGCTGCGCGAAATCGCCGACACGGTGGAACTGCACGAATCGACCATATCCCGCGTCACCACGCAGAAATTCATGATGACGCCACGCGGGCTGTACGAACTGAAGTATTTTTTCGGCAGCCATGTCGCCACCGACAACGGCGGCGCCTGTTCGTCAACGGCCATCCGCGCGCTCATCAAGCAACTCATTGCGGCAGAAAGTGGCAAAAAACCCCTCTCCGACGGCCAACTGGCCGATGTGCTGGGTCAGCAGGGCATCGTGGTGGCCCGCCGCACGGTCGCAAAATATCGCGAACTGCTGCAAATCCCGCCGGCAAACATGCGTCGCGCACTTTGATAGTAAAAAAGTTTCAGGACAATTTTGTCCGAAACACGGTGCCGCGCTTGAATGTACCCCGCTTTCGTCCCACAATGACAGTGAGCGCACGACATCGCTCCTGAAATCAGGGCAGCCATGCTGATTTTCAGTTCTATTTAGCAGACTAAGGAGGCTCTATGAATTTGACGATTTCCGGTCACCACCTGGAAGTGACCCCAGCCATCCGCGACTACGTTTCCGACAAACTCGACCGCGTCAACCGCCATTTCGACCATGTCATCAACATGACGGTCATCATGCAGGTCGAGAAACTGGTCCACAAAGTGGAGGCGACCCTGCACGTCAAGGGCCACGATTTCCATGCCCACAGCGAAGACGGAAACATGTACGCCGCCATCGATCTTCTGGCCGACAAACTGGATCGCCAGATCGTCAAACACAAGGAAAAAACCTCGGATGTCCACCAGGGCGACGGCGGTTTGAAGCATCAACCGACGGAAAGCGCTGCATGACGCCGAAGCGTCTTAATTATTAATTGAAACCATGTTGCCGGAGGCTGACCCCTCCGGCCGAATAATCCGCACACGCCGGATTCCTCAACCAGCTTTACAACCGGCATGAATCTAATCGCCCCCCTCCTCACCCCCGACACCACCTTGCTGGACCTCAGCTTTACCAGCAAGAAGAAACTGTTTGAACACGCAGCCGACCTGTTTGCCCAGACCCACGGACTCAAGTCCAGCGACATTTTCACCAGTCTGTTCGAACGTGAGCGCCTGGGTTCGACCGCACTCGGCTGCGGGGTCGCCATTCCACATGGCCGCATCAAGGGCCTGACTGATGCCTGCGGCGCCATCTACCGACTGAAGACCCCGCTGGAATTCGATGCGCCTGACAACCAGCCGGTATCGCTGTGTTTCATCTTGCTGGTTCCCAAGGACGCCAATGAGCGGCATCTGCAAATCCTCGGAGAACTGGCGCAATTGTTTGGCGACGACGCCATGCGCACCAAAATACTGGGCACTGCCACCCCTTCCGAATTAATCGCACTGCTCGGTGCATGGTCAAGCTAGGTGCGCACGCGGACCCGCACATGAACGAGCCGCCCCGCGTTTCGGTCGAGACCCTGTTCCACGACATGGCGGAGCAACTCAGCCTGCAATGGGTGGCCGGTCTCAACGGCGGCCAGCGGACCCTGTCCAGCGAAACCATCCAGAAGCCGGCTCTGGCGCTTATCGGCCACCTGAACTTTGTCCACCCGAACCGGGTGCAGGTGCTGGGCTCAGCTGAAATGGGCTATTTGCGGGGCCTGTCCGAGTCCAGCCTGCAGGATGCCATCGACCATTTGTTCTCGACCGAACTGGCGGCCATCGTCATCGCCAACAGCGAAGACGCGCCGGCCGTTTTGCTTGACGGTGCCGAGCGAACCGAAACCCCGCTCTTCTCCTCACCCCTGACCAGCCCGGCCCTGATGTCCTATCTGGGGCATTATCTGACACAACGCCTGGCCGAGACGACAGCGATCCACGGCGTATTTCTCGAAGTGCTCGGCACCGGCGTGCTCATCAAGGGCGACGCCGGGGTGGGCAAGAGTGAACTGGCGCTGGAACTCATCACGCGCGGCCATCGCCTGGTCGCCGACGACATGGTCGAACTGCGGCGCGTCGCGCCGCAAACGCTGGAAGGGACCTGCCCGACCCTGATCCGTGATTTTCTGGAAGTGCGCGGACTCGGCATTCTCAATATCCGCTATCTGTTCGGCGAAACCGCGGTGAAACCGCAAAAGAACCTCAAGATCATCGTCGAACTGGTACACCCGCAGGAAATCGGTGAAGTCGGCCTCAACCGGCTGGACATGGTGGCCTCGACCGAAACCATCCTCGACGTCGGCATTCCCAAGGTGCGCATTCCGGTAGCGGCTGGCCGCAACCTGGCCGTATTGATCGAGGTCGCAGTGCGCAATCACATCCTGAAAAAACGCGGCATTAATCCAGTCGAGCAGTTTATCAGGCGCCAGCAGGCAGCCATTGAGGGAGGCAGCTGAGTGCAGATCATCCTGGTTTCCGGATTGTCGGGCTCGGGCAAAAGCATCGCCATCGCGGTGCTGGAAGACGCGGGCTATTACTGCATCGACAACCTGCCGCTGGCCATGCTGCAGCCCCTGGCCGACCATCTGACGCGCGAAGGCCACACCCGTATCGCCATTGCCATCGATGCGCGCAGCAGTGCCAGCTTCACCCAGCTGCCGCAGATTGCGGAAGCCCTGCGCGGCCAGGGCGCCGACCTGCGGATGATTTTTCTCGAAGCCAAGACAATGACGCTGGTCCAGCGCTTTTCAGAAACACGGCGACGGCATCCGCTCTCCAGCGACACGGTTTCGCTGCAGGAGGCGATTCAGCTCGAGCGCGAAATGCTGGCCGACTTCAGCCCGCTGGCGCATCGCATCGACACCAGCGACCTGTCGCCCTCGGCGTTGCGGCTGTGGATCAAGGATCTGATCGAACAGGATCGCTCGCGCATCACCCTGCTATTTGAGTCGTTCGGCTTCAAGCATGGCATTCCGCTCGACGCCGACCTGGTCTTTGACGTGCGCTGCCTGCCCAATCCGCATTACGTCCCCGAACTGCGCCCGCTCACCGGGCGCGATCGGGCGGTGCAGGACTACATCGAAGCCAGCCCTAACGCCATGGCGCTGCTGGCCGACATCCGCAGCTTTGTCGAAAACTGGCTGCCGTGTTTCATACGCGACCACCGTGCCTACCTGACGGTCGCCATCGGCTGCACCGGCGGGCAGCACCGCAGCGTGTATTTTGCGGAAACGCTGTCCACCGCATTCCGCGAACGCGAACAGGTGCTGGTGCGGCACCGCGAACTGTCCTGATGCTGCGCGCGGGCGATATCGGCGTGCTGCTGGCCGGCGCAGGCTGCGTCGTCGGGCTGACGATGTTTGCCTGGGGCGGCGGGCGCGGCGACACGGCCATCATCCGCGCCGCCGGCCAGGTCGTGGAAACCGCTTCCCTGACCCGCGCCCGAAGCGTTTCCGTCAGCGGCCCGCTCGGCACGACCCAAATCGAAATCGAACCCGGCCGCGCCCGCATTGCGCGCGACCCCTCGCCGCGCCAGCTGTGCGTCAAGCAGGGCTGGCTTACGCAATCCGGCCAGGCGGCCCTGTGTCTGCCCAATCAGGTCAGCCTCGAAATCCGCGGCCGCACGACTGCCTATGACACCCTCGGTTATTGAATTGCCCGTCAATGCGGACGACCGCCGCATCGCGCAGCTAACTGCGCTGGCGATCGGCCTCACGCTTGCCGAGGCCGCGCTGCCGAGCCCGATCCCGGGGGTGAAACCGGGGCTCGCCAATATCGTCGTGCTGCTGGTGGTGCTGCAATACGGCTGGCGTGCTGCGGCCTGGGTGTCGGGCTTGCGCGTGCTCGCGGGCGGCATTCTGCTGGGCAGCCTGTTTGCGCCGGGCTTCTGGTTGTCGGCTGCCGGCGCACTTGTCAGCCTCGGCATATTGGCGCTGGCGCGCCATCTTCCCGAGCGTTATTTCGGCCCGGTCAGTCTGTCGGTGCTGGCGGCGTTTGGCCATATCGGCGGGCAACTCGCGCTGGCGGGCTGGTGGCTGTTGCCGAGCGCGGCCCTGATCAAGCTGATGCCGGTTTTTGCCGCCGCCGCCCTGGTTTTTGGCGCCGTCAACGGCGTGATCGTCGCGCGCTTGCTGGCGGCCCCCGCACCCGCTCGACACCTGCCGCACTAAAGCCGGCCCGCTGCCCGGCTGCGGGATCTCCGGCCTTCAGTGGATTATTGGCGGCATCCGGGCGACAATCCGCGTATGCATCCCTCCCTGAACACCATTACCCTCGCGCTGTCCGGGGCCTCCGGCATGGCCTATGGCCTGCGCCTGCTCGAATGTCTGCTGGCTGCCGACCTGCGCGTTTATCTGCTGGTATCGCAGGCAGCGCACATCGTGGCCAAGCAGGAACTGGGCGTGGCCCTGCCGGCGCGCCCTGCCGATCTCCAGCAGCAGCTCGGCGAAAGCCTGCATGCGCGCGACGGCCAGCTCCAGGTGTTTGGGCGTGAAGACTGGAACGCACCGGTCGCGTCGGGCTCCAATCCGGCCGACGCAATGGTGGTGTGCCCCTGCTCGATGGGCACGCTGGCCGCCATCGCCCATGGTCTTTCGGACAACCTGATCGAGCGCGCGGCCGATGTCATGCTGAAAGAGCAGCGCAAGCTCATTCTGGTCCCGCGCGAAGCGCCATTTTCCACCCTGCATCTGGAAAACATGCTGACGCTTTCGAAAATGAATGCGGTGATCCTGCCCGCCAATCCCGGCTTTTATCATCGCCCGCACAGCGTCGAGGACATCGTCGACTTCATCGTCGCGCGCATCCTGGACCAGTTGGGGATTCAGCACGCGCTGATGGCGCGTTGGGGTGAAGACCGGTGAGCGCCGGGCCAGTCAGCCTGCCGCTGTTCCCGCTCAACACCGTGGTTTTCCCGGGCGGGCAGCTGCCGCTGCGCATTTTCGAGCAGCGGTATCTCGACATGGTCAAACAGGCCATCGCGGACAACACGCCGTTCGGCATCTGCGCCATCCGCGACGGCGCGGAGGTGGGCACGCCTGCCGTTCCCTACTCGGTCGGCACCCGCGTCCGCATCACCGACTGGGACATGCCGCAAACCGGCATCCTGCTCATCGATACCCGCGCACAGGAACGCTTCGTCATCCGCAGCACGCATTCCGAATCCAGCGGCCTGCTGATCGGCACCGTGGACGCCGTCAGCGTCGAGCCTGCCCTCGCCATTCCCGACGAACTCGAACTCGCCGTCGAGATCCTGCGCCACATCATTGACGAATACGGTAACGCGCATTTTCCCGAACCGCACGAACTGGATAACGCCGTCTGGGTTGGCTACCGCTTGTCCGAGGTGCTGCCTCTCACGCTCAGCATCAAGCAGAATCTGCTGGAAATGAATGACAGCCTCATGCGCCTACGCATCCTCACCGACTTCCTCAAAAAGCAGATCAACTGATGGCACGTTTTTATCCCCGGCTCGAAACCCGGCATCGCGACTTCATCGCCGCGCAGAAGCTGTTCTTCACGGCGACCGGCACCGCCGACAGCCACCTCAACCTGTCCCCCAAGGGGATGGACAGCCTGCGCGTGCTTGGCGACAACCGCGTTGCCTACCTCGACCTCACCGGTAGCGGCAATGAAACCGCTGCCCATCTGAAACACGACGGCCGCATGACGATGATGTGGAGCAGCTTCGATGCCGATCCGCTGATTCTGCGTCTATACGGGAAAGGGCGCAGCGTTCGCCGCCAGGACGCCGAATGGGCGGAACTGCATCGTCATTTCGCGGCACTTCCCGGCGAACGGCAGATCATCGTGCTCGACATCGACGCCGTGCAGACCTCGTGCGGCTATGCCGTGCCGATGTATACCTATGTTGGCGAACGCGACACCCTGGCGCGCTGGGCCGAGAAAAAAGGCGCGGTGGGTTTACTGGATTACTGGCGC
>JBFHXL010000069.1:0-8059 GCA_041599035.1 Thiobacillus sp.
GCGAAATAGGCCGCCACCAGAAACAGCAGGACGGAAAGGGCGACACTCGTATAAAGCGCCTTCCTTGCGCTGGTGATGCGCGCCTTGATCAGCGCCTCGGTTGTCGGCAGCAGCAAACCATAGATATTTTCGTAGCCCGTGTTGATTTCGTCGGTGGCCGTCATCATGAAATCTTCCGGCGGCGAGGAAAAGCGGCCAGTGAGAATGTCCGACTCCACGAGTCCAATCAGTCTCCGTGCCGACCCGCTAATGACATGGGATGCGACCGAGAGTGCGTTTTGTGTGGACGGATTGTAGTGACGGGTCTTTTCGATGCTGGCGTCAAGAATGGAAAGCGCACTGTCGAGTTGGGCGATGATCCGGTTCAGGTTCAGCTTCTGCTGCTCGTCGATCTGCCTGTTGGCAAGAATGCCCGTTCCATACGCCCGGAGTTGCCCGAGGTATTCGAGCACGCGCGGCAACCTGTTGACGGTGGTATTGATCAGGTAGGTCGTGGCGATGTCCGTATCCGTGACCAGCATGTACTCATCAGCGACGGCCTGCTCGAAATCCAGGATCTGGTTCACCAGATCGGTATGGGCGGAGAAGTTCTCGGCCAGCGTCAAATTCAGCCCGCCCTTGCGCAGGCGCGTCCAGCCTGCCCGAATGCGCTGCCAGTTTTCGCTCGCGGCCAGGTGGGAAGGCAACTGTGCTTCCGCCGCATTGAAGCTGTCTTCAACCCCCTCTTCCTTGGCGGCACGCTGTTCCCGCATCCCCTCGTTGCCGCCGAGCAATGCGGCCGACAGCCCGCGATGTTGCTGGGTCAGCTGTGCGGTCTGCGAAATGGGGGCGACCAGCGCAAGCCCGTCCAGCTCCCGCTGCGATTTGTCGATCACCTGATTGAGGCTGCTGAACAGGCCATACACCACCACGGCGGTGGCGATCAGGGAGATCAGTCCCAGCAGCGCGAATTTCCTGGTGTAATCCAGGCGATTCATCAGGAAGATGGAAGGAGAAAAAAATGAACGCATCGAGGCTTATTTATGAGTGCTTATCGAAAGTCGGCGTTGCGGGTGAAACAACCGGCTCCAATGTTCCTGCGCCGGCCCCGCATGGCCACGCCCGGAACAAACCGGACAACAGAAACAGCACGATGCGCTGCACCGGCCGAACCGTCGATTGACAACCTGGCTTTTTCTCTTGGTCACACGTTTACCCTACTCCCAAGAAAACCTTCGTTGTATGGCAACAATTATCCATCAATAATCGAAAAACAGGGTAAGCCCATGATTTTCGTCACGTTGCGCGCCCGCAACCGGGATCGGTGCCGCTTGACCCTTCTGGCGCGTCCACAATAACCCTGGCCGCAGCGAACGCCGCCCTGCATAATCCGTCTTCCAATTTGATCGTATTTTTTCATGCGCCGACTGTCCCTGCTCCTGCTCGTTGCCCTGCTTGCCGCCTGTGCGACCCCGCCCCCGGCACCCGTCCCCGCGCCCAAGCCGCCGCTCAAGGTCGCGCTGGCCCTGGGCGGCGGCGCCGCGCGCGGCTTTGCCCACATCGGCGTGATCAAGGCGCTGGAAGCGCAGGGCATCGTGCCGGACATCGTGGTGGGCACCAGTGCGGGGTCGGTGGTGGCGGCGCTCTACGCCTCGGGCATGAGCGGCTTCGAGATGCAGAAGCTGGCGCTGGCGATGGAAGAGGACATGGTGGCGGACTGGACCCTGCCCAACCGGGGCATGTTGAAAGGCGAGGCGCTACAGGACTTCATCAACCAGAAGGTAAAGAACCAGTCGATCCAGAAGCTGCCCAAACCCCTGGGGGTGGTGGCCACCGATCTGCAAAGCGGCGAAATGGTGCTGTTTCGCCAGGGCAACACGGGCATGGCGGTACGCGCCTCCAGCGCCTTGCCGGGGGTGTTCCAGCCGGTTGAAATCAGCGGCCGGGAGTATGTGGACGGCGGCCTGACCTCGCCGGTGCCGGCCCGGTCTGCGCGCAGCATGGGGGCGAACTACGTGATTGCGGTGGATATTTCCAACGTCAGCCGCCGCGCCAAGCTCACCAGCACCCTGGACGTGCTGCTGCAGACTTTCGCCATCATGGGCCATGCCATCAGCGGCCACGAACTGGAGGATGCGGATACGGTGATCCGGCCGAAAACCGCTGCGGTGAGCAGCACCAGTTTCGAGGACCGGAACCTGGCCATTCTGGAAGGCGAAAAGGCCGCCGCCGCCATCATGCCGGAACTGAAGGCCAGACTCGCCAAAGCGCGGGCGCGCTAGGAGCGCCCCCGCGGCACCCGGATAACCGGGCAGGTCTTGAATATCCCGGATTCGGATCTAGATTGGAGACAGGGTCGCTTCGGCGACTTGATTCTTTCAATCCAGAACCTGTTTATGGGAGTGTGTCATGGCCAATCTAACCCGTTTTGACCCTTTCAGCCTCAGCCGTGTCGATCCGTTTGCCGACATCGATGATCTGTTCAAGGGATTTTTTGTTCGCCCCATCCTGTTTGAAAACCAGCCGCAGATGCAGATGCAGATGCAGATCAAGCTGGACGTGAAGGAGGATGACAAGGCCTACAAGGTGCACGCCGACATACCCGGCGTGAAGAAGGAAGATATTCAGATCAGCATCGACGGCAATCAGGTCTCGATCAGTGCCGAATCCCGGACGGAAAAGGAAGAAAAGAAGGGTGAGAAAGTGCTGCGTTCCGAACGCTACTGCGGCAAGGTCGCACGCAGCTTCACCCTGTCGCACGACGTGGATGAAGCCAAGTCCGAAGCCAGATATAACGATGGGGTGCTGGAACTGACCCTGCCGAAGAAGGCGGCCAGTTCGGCCAGGAAACTGGCGGTTCAGTAATTTTTCTTCTGTCCCGGTCAAGGCGACGCCTTCAAATGGGCGTCGCCTTTTTTCATTCCACGGGCAAGACAGGACGTGCCGGGCTGGCTGGCTTATGCTTACAGCATGTTCAATTCGACAGCCAGGCTGGAGTCGCGGCTGCGTCCACCATGGAAATCCTGCTTCTGACCGCCCTGATTGTTCTGAATGGCGTGTTTGCCATGTCGGAAATTGCCCTGGTGACGGCGCGCCGCGCGCGCCTGGCCAAGCTGGCTGACCACGGTGACCGCTCGGCCGCCGTGGCGATCAAGCTGCACGACGACCCGACGCGCTTTCTGTCGACGGTGCAGATCGGCATCACCTCGATCAGCATCCTCAACGGCATCGTCGGCGAAGCAGTGCTGGCCGATCCGTTGTCCGTATGGATGCACTCTGTTGGCCTGGATGAAAAAACCAGCGGCCTTGCGGCCACCGCGCTGGTAGTGATTGTGATCACCTATTTTTCCATCGTGATTGGTGAGCTGGTGCCCAAGCGCATCGGCCAGTTCAACCCCGAAGACATCGCACGACGGGTGGCGCGCCCGATGAACCTGCTGGCCCTGCTGGCGCGCCCGTTTGTGCGCCTGCTGTCGGTATCGACCAACGCAATCCTGCACCTGCTGGGCTTGCAGCAATCCAGCCAGGCCGACGTGATCGAAGAGGAGATCCACGCCCTGCTGCAGGAGGGCTCGGAGTCGGGCGTGTTCGAGCAGCAGGAACGCGACATGGTGCGCAATGTGCTGCGGCTGGATGACCGCTCGATCAGTTCGCTGATGATTCCGCGCAGCGAGATTGTGTATCTCGATACCACGCTGCCGCTGCAAGACAACCTTAAGCGCGTGGCCGACTCGGCGCACTCGCGCTTTCCGGTGTGCCGGGACGGTCTCGACACGGTGCTGGGCATCGTCAGCGCCAAGCGGCTGTTCAACCAGACACAGGCGGGCGGCAAGGTGGATTTAGCCAGCCAACTCATGCCCGCGATTTTTGTTCCGGAAAGTCTCACCGGGATAGACCTGCTGGAGCACTTTCGCGCGTCCGATGCGCACATGGTGCTGGTGGTGGATGAATACGGCGAGATCGATGGCCTGATCACGCCGCAGAATGTGCTGGAAGCGCTGACCGGCGAATTCACGCCGCACAATCTGGAAGATGCGTGGGCGGTGCAGCGTGAAGACGGCTCATGGTTTCTCGACGGCCTGATTCCCATCCCCGAATTGAAGGACAAGCTTGGCCTGAAAACCGTGCCGGATGAAAGCAAGGGCCGTTACCACACGCTGAGCGGCCTGGTCATGTGGCTGGCCGGGCGGCTGCCGCAAACCGGCGATGTGTTCACCTGGGGAAACTGGAAACTGGAAGTGGTCGACCTCGACGGCAAGCGCATCGACAAGATCCTCGCCACGCCGATTGCCGCTTCCGACGAACCCGGCGCAGATGCCCCGGCCGAGTCGCCCTGACCTGCTTGCCGCACGCCATGCAGAGCTGATTTCGGGCATGGCTTGGGGCACGCGCGTGGAAAGCGGACGATTTCATCTGCGGGTTCGACCGATCACCATCCGGAAAGTCACAGCAGAGCGCACCCCGGGCTGATTCAATTTCTTCCCCTGTCTGCCGTTATAAAGCCATATCGTCGTGTCATGACAGGTTTCAGACGGGATCTGCCGAACGCCATGACACGCAGTGAATGTACAAAGGGAAGAGCAATGGCGTTCGAGAACATGGCCAGGCTTTCCTGGATCTACGACCTCTACCGTCTAGGCCAGGACAGTGCGTTACGCGAAAAGCCCGCTGAGGTCCAGCGGCGAATTCTGGAGCACATCGTACAGGGTATCGATGCGGACACGGGTTCGCTCTCGGTGCGGGCGGACGGTGCGGATGAGCTGCTGCTGACCGCCGGGATCGGTATTCCCGCGCAGGCCATCGGCAAGCGCATCAGGAAGGGCGACGGCGTGATCGGCTGGGTGCTGGAGCATGCAGAACCGGTGCTGCTGACCGACGACCCCGCCAAGGATCCGCGTTTCCAGAACTATGTTCCGCGCCGCGAATCGACCGTGCCAAGTTCGGCCATCTGCTGGCCGCTCAAGCAGGAAGACCGCCTGATCGGCACGCTGTGCGTGAACCGCAAGGCAGGCAGCCCGCCCTTCACCGAGGACGACATGGCGCACGGCAGCGTCCTGGTCAACATGGTTTCCATCGTCATCGAGAACACGCGCCTGCACCTGGAGCAGACGGCCCGCATCCGGGCGCTGTCCGATCTGAACAAGACGCTTGAGGAAACCCGCAACCAGTTGCTGCAATCGGAAAAAATGGCTTCGATCGGCCAGCTGGCGGCGGGCGTGGCGCACGAAATCAACAACCCGATCGGATTCGTCCACTCCAATCTGGGCTCGCTGGAAAAATACTTGCTTGATCTGTTCGCGGTACTGGAAGGTTACGAGCAGGTGCTGGGCGGTGCCGCCAAACAGGCCGACCTGGAAGCCCTGAAGAAAAAGGTGGATGTGGCTTACCTGAAAGAAGACATTCCCGCCCTTTTGAACGAATCCCGGGACGGCATCAGCCGGGTCAAGAAAATTGTGCAGAACCTGAAGGATTTCTCCCGCATCGACACCTCGGATGAGCCGCAATGGGCCAATCTGCACACGGGAATCGACTCCACCCTCAACATCGTGATGAACGAAATCAAATACAAGGCCGAAGTGAAAAAGTCGTACGGTGACCTGCCCGACATCCAATGCATGCCCTCGGAGATCAACCAGGTATTCATGAACCTGCTGGTCAATGCCGCGCAAGCCATCGAAGAGCGTGGCGTGATCACCATCGGCACCGGCCGCGCAGAGGATCAGGTGTGGGTGGAAATCGCCGATAGTGGCAAGGGGATCGCGGAAGAACATCTCAACCGCATCTTCGATCCGTTCTTTACCACCAAGCCGGTGGGCAAGGGCACGGGGCTGGGTTTGTCGCTCTCGTATGGCATCGTGCAGAAGCACCACGGACGCATCGACGTGAACAGCGAAGTCGGCAAGGGGACGACGTTCCGGGTATGGCTTCCGATTCGACAGGAAGCAAACGGGGAGACGGAGAACACGCGAGGCAGGGAGACGGCTGCGCTTTAGCGGGATCCGGTTTTCCGCATTTTTTAGTCACCCGCATCGATCAGGCAACCAGACAAGACCATGGCAGACACCGCGCACCCCGCCCCGCAGACCGCAGCATCGGAAGGACCGGCCACGCTGCTGTTCGTCGACGATGAGGCCAACATCCTGTCAGCCCTGAAGCGCCTGTTCCGCCCCCTGGGCTACCGTATTTTCACGGCGGAATCCGGCCCGGATGGGCTGGAGATCCTGCAGCGGGAAAAGATCGACCTGGTCATTTCCGACATGCGCATGCCGCACATGACCGGGGCACAGTTTCTTGAAGAGGCACACGCCACCTGGCCCGATACCGTGCGCATTCTGCTGACCGGCTACGCCGATCTGAATTCCACCGCCGACGCCATCAGCAAGGGGGCGATCTATCGCCAGCTTGCCAAGCCCTGGGAAGACCGCGACCTGACCCAGGTGGTCAGGCAGGCGCTTGCAGACAGGGCGGCCGTTTCGCCGGATGCGCCCCTGGTCGGGAGCGCGGAGGCGAACGCGTGGTGAGCCTGCGGCGGCCCTGGCCGGGTATCATGCAACGAATTCGCGACCGTGCGGCGCGCAACACATGCCCGCTGCTGTCGAAGGGGTGCATGCTGGATGCGCGACTGATCACGCAGATCCGGCATGCCGGAATAACAGATGGCGCCTCCCTGCCCGTCTTCATCAAACCAGAGCGGAGATGATCATGCATCGAATCATGTTGGTAGACGACGAACCGAATATCCTGAAGGCGCTGCGGCGCACCCTGGGGACGCGGATAACGGACGGCCACGATACCTTCGAGATCCAGGTCGAGTTCTTCGATCAGCCCGAAGCCGCACTGGAACGGGCCCAGGACGCGAAGTTCGATCTCGTGATGTCGGACTACCGCATGCCCGCCATGGACGGGGTGACGTTTCTGAAAGCCTTTCGCGCCCTGCAGCCCAACGCCGTGCGGCTGATTCTCAGCGGCTATGCCGACCTCAGCGCGGTCATCGGGGCCATCAACGAGGCCCAGATATACCGTTTCATCAACAAACCCTGGCAGGACTACGAAGTCGGCGCGACGCTGACGCAGGCACTCGCCTACCAGAACCTGCTGCTCGAAAACCAGCGCCTGGCCGACCTGGTTCGCGTGCAGGAAGGAACGCTTTCACGGCAGGAACAGGAACTGCGCCGGCTCGAAGAAGAAACGCCGGGCATCACGCAGGTCAACTGGGGACCGGACGGTTCCATCCTGCTCTACGAAGAGGATTGACACGCAAATTCCCGATGGCCGAACTCGACGAAACAAACCGCAGGATCACGCTCAAGCTGGTGTATTACGGACCGGCAATGAGCGGCAAGACGACCAATCTGATGCGCCTGCACGACCTACTCGCGCCGGAACTCAAGGGCGATATCCTGACGCTGGAAACCCAGAACGACCGCACCCTGTTTTTCGACCTGCTGCCCCTGGGTTTTCAGACCCCTACGGGCTGGCTCATCAAGCTCAAGCTCTACACCGTGCCGGGGCAGGTGGTGCACGACGCGACGCGCAAGGCGGTCTTGTCGCGCGCCGACGGTCTGGTTTTCGTGGCGGATTCGCAGCGCACCCAGAGCGTGAACAACTCGGAATCGTTTCAGAACCTGGAAGAAAACGCGCGCCGCGTGGGACTCGATTTCGACAGCCTGCCCCTGATGGTCCAGTTCAACAAGCGCGACCTGCCGCAGATCCTGTCGGAAGAGGAAATCCGGGCACGCTGGGCCCAGGCGCCGTGGCCGCTGACCTTTGCCTCGGCCCTCACGGGCGGGGGCGTACGGGAAACCTTCGTACAGCTGCTGGAGCAGGTCTATCCTCATGCCGACCAGCAGTTTTCCCTGACCGAGGCGCATGGCCTGACACGTGCCGCCTTCGTTCAGGCGGTGGCCGGTTCCTGACCGATGGACGCCCTGCCCCGCAACTTCGACCGCGAATATACGCTGAGCGAACTGCTTGGCGGCATCTCGCAGCCGCGGCTGGCGGCGGCGCTGACCACGCTGCTGGGAGCCGAATTCCGCCTGACCTCCAGCAACGGCGACCTGTTTGCGGGAACGACCGACGA
>JBFHXL010000070.1:0-8056 GCA_041599035.1 Thiobacillus sp.
CGCCAGCAACTCGCGATAACCGGCCAGCGTGGTCCACGGGGTGAACGGCACAAAGGTCGGCGCCAGGTCAATCCCGAGCGCACGGCAATTCGCCAGCGCCGTTTCAAATCCCGCATGCGTATGGCCCTTGGCCAGGCGATCCAGAATCGCATCGTCGACCGATTCGACTGCGGTGACGACGAACAGCAGTCCACACGCTTTCAGGCGCGGCAGCAACTCGGCGTGATTCAGCAAATGCTCGACCTTGATCGTCGCATCCCAGCTCACCTCGGGGAAGCGCGCATGCAGCGCATCGGCCACCTTCAGCGCATGGGTCGGGCCATTGAGAAAATCGGGATCACCAAAGCTGATGTGCTGCGCCCCCAGCGCAAGCTGCTGCGCAATGTCGGCGATCACCACCTCGACCGGAACCGCACGAAACTTGCCTTCGTACACCGGCACCACCGGGCAGTGGCGGCACAGGTGCTTGCAGCCGCGCGTGGCTTCGGCGAAGCCAGTCATTTTCTGGCTGCCATCCGCCAGAATCAATTTGGCGTAGCGGTGCAATTCGGGCAGGCCATGGCGATCCGGCAGCAGGAATTCGATCTTGTCGCGCCGCACCACGGTCTCGGCCGGCGCCACCCCGGATTGCACCCAGGCCAGCAAATCCGGCTCGGACTCGCCGCCAAAAATGGCCTCCACTCCCAGGCTTCTCAGCCAGGTGGCATTCACCGGTGCATACAGGCCGAATGCGGCTATCCGTGCGTGCGGTGCCAGCGAACGGATCTTCGGCAGAGCGGCGGCGGCAATCCGCGTGGCGGTATGCATGCCCAGATAGATCGCCACACACTCAGCGTCTTTAAACGCAGCGGGGTCGAGTTTTTGCTGCGACAGATCGAGACAGGCCACCGGAATATCCGCCCGCGCGAACCAGGCAGCCGGTTGCGACAGATTGAATGGCTGCCGCCCCAGTTCATACGGGCTGACCAAAACAACACGCGCCCCGGAGGGCGCGCATGGCTGAACAGAACAGGCGGTCATGGCGGATGCTTACTTGGCCTTGGGACGCTGCTCGAACATTTTGGCGATACCCGGATCGCGCGAGGCGCCGGCCGCCTCCATGCGCTTGAGGTACGCGTCCCACAACGCAGCCTGATTCGTGCCGAGATCATGCAGGTATTCCCAGGAATAAATCCCGCTGTCGTGGCCATCGGAAAAAACAAAGTTGATGGCGTATAAACCAACCGGCTCGGCGGCATTGATCAGCACATCGCGCTTGCCCACCTGCAGGGTTTCCTGTCCGGGACCGTGGCCGCGCACCTCGGCTGAAGGCGAATAGACGCGCAAAAACTCGAACGGCAGCTCAAAATGCGTGCCGTCGCTGAACGCGATTTCCAGCTTGTGCGAAGCCTGGTGGAGCTTGATTTCGGTAGGGGAAGGGGTAGCCATGATAGAAACACTCAAAATTGATTCCAGCCCGCAGTGTAAACCCGCCATGCGGATAATAAACCCTGACGGAACAAGGGACTGAAGCCGATTTGATTTAAAAACTGGCGCGCCCGGCGCGATTCGAACGCACGACCCCTGCCTTCGGAGGGCAGTACTCTATCCAGCTGAGCTACGGGCGCCTGATTTGATTGACTTCTGTGCGGGCGAAGCATAGCCGGTTTGCCGCACAACGTCCATCCACGAAAAACGTGTCGCTCTTTCCTGTCGAAGCGGCTTTCCTTATAATCCGAGGTTTCGATGCTCACCCCCCAAGGATAATTTCTCATGGCCGATTCGAATGCCAACATGACGCGCGCCACCCCGCAAGAAGTCATTATTTCTGTTGTCGCCGGGCTGCTCGCACCCCTGCTGGCAATCTTTCTGATCGTTCAACTGGTGCTCGGCATTCAGAAAGAACAGCAGCCCGATACCACCAGCGAGGCGGCTCAGAAGGCCACGCTTTCTCGCATCAAGCCTGTTGCCCAGTTGGCCACGCTTGACGCCAGCGCCGCCAAGGTCGAAAGATCCGGCCAGGCAGTCTACGATGCCGCCTGTGTCGCGTGCCATGCGTCCGGGGCACTGGGCGCACCCAAGTTTTCCAGCAAGGCCGACTGGGGAACGCGTATTGCCCAGGGCTACGACATCCTGATCAAGCACGCGATCGAGGGGATTCGCATGATGCCGCCACGCGGCGGCGCCGCCGATCTGTCCGATGCAGAAGTTGCGCGTGCGGTTGCGTACATGGCCAACTCCGCCGGCGCCGGCTTCAAGGCGCCTGAAGCCGAGGCAGCTGCGCCCGCAGCAGCGGCACCCGCAGCCGCCGCTGCTGCCGGCAAGCCCGATCCGGTCAAGGGTAAAGTGGTATTCGAAGCCAATTGTGCCGTCTGCCATACGACCGGCGTCGCCGGCGCACCCAAGGT
Organism: Thiobacillus sp.; assembly: GCA_041599035.1. GTDB lineage: Bacteria > Pseudomonadota > Gammaproteobacteria > Burkholderiales > Thiobacillaceae > Thiobacillus. The sequence continues at coordinate 2,388 of JBFHXL010000070.1, forward strand.
GGGCGACAAGGCCGCATGGTCCGCCCGCATCAGCCAGGGGCTCGGAACACTTCAAAACAACGCGCTCAATGGCATTCGTGCCATGCCCGCCAAAGGCGGCAATGCCGACTTGCCTGAGGCCGACCTGGCGAATGCCGTAGGCTATCTGTTCATCGAGGCAGGCGGCAAACTGTAAGGCCTGCCTGTTCCACCCATAGAAAGGGGGGCGTCACATGAAAAGCGGCATCTTTGCCCTGGTGGCGTCGGCTCCCCTGCTTGCCCGGCATTCGCGTCTGGCTCGAGACGCGGAGAACCCCCCGCCGATGGATGACGATAGCGCCTTGATTGCCGTCGTTCATCTTTCGCTGCAAACGGGTTAACTCTACCCATGTCGCCCGTCTGCCCACAATGCGGAAGCGATAAAACCCGAACTGCCTCGCTGCACGCCCACGACGGCCTGCGCCGCATGCTGCTGCATACGCCGTTACGCTGCCGCTCATGCCGCCACCGCTTCTGGGCGTTCAATCCGCTCAAACCCATGCTGCTGCTGGCTGGTGTCGGCGCGCTGGTCGGCGTGACCGCGTGGCTTGCGCTTGACCAGCACGCGGCCGCACCCGATACGAATACGTCGAAAACGCTGCCGCACGCCCGTGCTGCCCAGGGCGATGCCGAGGCCCAGTTGCAACTGGGGCTGCGCTATGCCGAAGGCGATGGTGTGATCCAGAACCACAAGGAAGCCAGCAAGTGGTTTGAACTGGCTGCCAAACAAGGGCTGGCCGAAGCGCAGTATCGCTATGGTCTGGCCTTGCTGAAGGGGCACGGGGTGGTGCAGGACTATCGCGCCGCCTTCACGTGGATCGAGAAACCGGCGCAACGCGGCTATCCGAAAGCGCAATACAGCCTGGGCGAACTCTACCGCTATGGCACCGGCACGCCGATCGACAAGGCGCGCGCCTATCTGTGGTTCAACCTCGCGGCGGCACAGGGTGTGGATGCCGCCGCCAAGGCACGTGACAGCCTGGTCTTGCAGTTGAAGCCGGAGCAGATCACCGCAATGCAGGAAGAGGCGCGGCGCATCAGCCAAACAGCACGCGCGGCCGCCCCGCCCCAAACTGGACCCACCGCCCCGCCTGCCGCACCCTGACCTTCCGGATGGATGAGGCAGACGACATAGCCACATCCGGGAAGTGTCGCCTAACAAACCCCACTGGCGCACGTCGGATCCTTTTCCGGACGCACACGTTCAAACGCGCCCGGCAATTCTCCCGCCTTAAGGTTTCCCTAAGTTTGCGCATCTAGAGTCTGCTGCATTCCCGCTTTTCAGGAGAGCACCATGACGCATCCATCCACGCATCCGCAACCGGCGTTCGACCCGTTGCTGCGCATGCTGCACTGGACCATTGCCCTGTCGATCGTGGGGCTCATCGCCACCAGCCAGATCGCCGACTGGATGGAACACGGCCCGTATGAAAAGACCCTGTGGAACCTGCACATTCTGGTTGGCTATGTTCTTGCAATGAGCATGCTCACACGTGTGCTGTGGAGCCTGGTGGGGCCTGCCAGTGCCCGTTGGCGCGATCTATGGCATCCCGCCATCTGGAAAGACAGCCTCAAGACTATGCGCCTGCCCGCCAAACATCGTGCCGGCCACGACCCGATCGCCAGTCTGGCCTATCTGTTCGCCTACGGCGTGATGGCACTGATGATCGTCACCGGTCTGGCGCTCGCTGCCAGCGAATTTCAGACCGGCCCGCTTGCCGGCTGGCTGGGTGGGGTGGACTGGCTGGAAGACGTGCTGGGCGAGCCGCACGAAGTTGGATTCACCCTGTTGCTGGGCTTTATCGGCCTGCACATGGCAGCGCTGGTATTTCACCAGCTTCGGGGCGAACGGGTGGCGCAGAGCATGCTCACCGGCAAGCAATATCTCGATCAACACCTTGATACAGAAAGTGGGGTACACCATGACTAGGATTTTCCTTCGTAGCGGCCTTGCAATGCTGGGCCTGGTCTCGGCAACGGCAGGCGCCGCCGATTCACCTGCCAGCCTGATGACGCGTTATGCGCAGGAGGCCGGGGTGGCGGCATCAACCTTCTCCGCCACCCGCGGCGAAACACTGTTTCGCACCGAACATCCGGGTCGCAATGGCGAGCCCGTGAGTTGTACCAGTTGCCACACGGCCAATCCGAAAAACGCCGGACGCACCCGCGTCGGCAAGCGGATCGAACCGCTGGCACCGGCGGCCAACCCCGAGCGTTTCACCGATGCGGCCAAGGTCGAGAAATGGTTCCGGCGCAACTGCACGGACGTGTTGAAGCGCGAATGCAGCGCACAGGAAAAGGGCGATTTCATCGCCTGGATCAGTCAGGTCAAATAAGGAGCAAATCATGAACTATCTGTTGCGTGGAATGGGTGTCTTGTCTGCCGTCGGCGTGGTCAGCGTGCTGGCGTTTTCACTGCCCTCGAACGAGGCACACGGTGATGGCGGCGGCTATACCCTGCCCCGTCTTACGAACAAAAACTGGCAGCAGGAATGCGCGAGCTGCCATATTGCGTATGCCCCCTCGTTTCTACCAAAAGCATCATGGCGGAAAATGATGGGCGACCTCGATAATCACTTTGGCGAGAATGCCAGTCTTGATCCGGTCACCCAAGCTGATATCCTGAGGTTCCTGGAGGCTAACGCCGCCGATTCCGGCACCAGCCGGATAGGGCGCCGGGTGATGCAAAGCATCGGAGCGAACGACGCGCCGCTGCGCATTACCGAAACCCGCTGGTTTGTGCGCAAACATGATGAAGTGTCGCGCGCGACGTGGTCTCGCAAATCGATCGGATCCGCAGCCAACTGCGCCGCCTGCCACCGGCAGGCGGAACAGGGCAATTTTGACGAGGATGCGGTCAGGATTCCCAAATAGCACCACGAGAGTAAAGCCTGGCGATGCGCATATTGTTGGTGGAAGACGACCGGATGCTGGGTGACGGACTGCAGGCCGGCCTGACCCAGGCCGGCTATGCCGTCGACTGGCTGCGCGACGGCGAGGCGGCCGTGGCAGCGTTGTCGACCGAAACCTTCGCCGCAGTGGTGCTCGATCTGGGGCTGCCGAAACGGGACGGCCTGTCGGTGCTGCAGTGGCTGCGCGGTCGCCATGACACGACGCCCGTGCTGATTCTCACCGCACGCGACCAACTCGAAGACAAGGTACGCGGACTCGATCTGGGCGCAGATGACTACGTCTTGAAGCCGTTTGATCTGGACGAGATTACCGCCCGCCTGCGCGCGCTGGTTCGCCGCGCCCACGGGCGCTCCGAGCCGACGCTTGCCCTCGGCGAGATCGAACTCAACCCGGCGACACGCACGGTGACGCGCGCCACCAAGCCGGTCGAGCTCACCCCGCGCGAATTCGATCTGCTGCACCTGCTGCTGCAAAATGCCGAGCGCGTGCTGACGCGGCGCTCGCTGGAAGAACAGCTCTACACCTGGAACGATGCGGTCGACAGCAACGCGCTCGAAGTCCACATCCATCACCTGCGGCGCAAGCTCGGCAACGACCTGATCCGTACCGTGCGCGGCGTCGGCTACATGGCATCGGCCGCCGTTTCTCCCGCATGAGCACAGCTTCGTCCTACTCTTTGCGCCGCCAGATGGTATGGCTGCTGACCAGTGCGGTGGTGGTGATCTGGACGCTTTCCACGCTGGTGGTCTATCAGCGCGCCCATCACGAAGCGGATACCTTGCTCGACAGCCAGCTAAAGCAGGTGGCGGAGACATTGCTGGCAATCGTGGCGGGCGGCGAAGTCGAGCATTTCGTCAAGGAACTGCACGAGCATGCCGAACACGGCCCGGTTCCCATCGCGTTCGAGATATGGCACACCCGCAAGAACCGGCTTCAGCGCCTGGTGATTTCACCCGGCCACACCGGATTTGAGACAGGCATGAGCACGGGCTTCAGTGAACGCACGCATCAGGGTGAAAGCTGGCGCTTTTATGCGGTGCAGGACGACGATGCGGAATACCGGGTCGTGGTGGGACAGGCCCATACCGCGCGCGCGCGGCTGGCACGCGGGATCGGCCTGTCGCTGCTGATTCCTGCCCTTCTGGCGCTGCCGCTGATGGCGCTGGCCGTGTGGTGGGTCGTAGGCCGCACGCTGCGGCCGGTGGATACGGTGGCGCATCAGGTTGGCGCACTGGATGCACAGGCCCTGACGCCGCTCGACGAGTCGACCCCGCTGCCGGACGAAATCGCACCGCTGCGCGAAGCGCTGAATGCCCTGATCCGGCGCGTCACCGTGGCCTTTGAAAATGAACGCCACTTCACCGCAGATGCCGCGCACGAACTGCGCACACCGCTGGCCGCGCTGAAAGTGCAGGCGCAGGTTGCACAGCGCGCGCAAACAAATGAAAGCCGGCAACGGGCGCTGGCTCAGGTGAGCGCAGGCGTAGACCGCATGACGCATCTGGTCGAGCAACTGCTCACTCTGGCACGCGTCGATCCGGCCAATCCGGGTAGCGTGCCGCCGCCGCTCGATCCGGCCGACATCATGGCTGCCGTGTGTGCCGACATGCTGCCGCACGCCCAGCGCCATGCGCAATCCCTGGTTGTCGATGCGGCGCCGGGGTGCACCGTCGCGATGACCGCGGCATGGCTGCAGATCGCGCTGCGCAATCTGGTGGACAACGCCATGCGCTACGCTGGCGAGGGCGCCCGGATCGAGGTGCGCCTTGCACGAACCGGGGAAGGCTGCACCATCACGGTAGCCGACGACGGTCCCGGGGTGGCGCCAACCCTGCGCTCGCAATTGAGCGCGCGTTTCGTGCGCGGCGAAGTCGAAGCGGAAGGCTGCGGGCTGGGGCTTTCCATCGTCGCCCGCATCGCCATGCTATCCCGTGCCCAATTCGAACTGGGTGACGGGCTGCCGCGCGCGGACGGCGGCCATGGATTCGCCGCCACCCTGCGCTTTGGCGTGGCCGCTGCCCCGACCTGATCGTGCCCGCTTCGGTTTGCCGGGTCACTGCCGAAACCGGGCAGAATCTTTCATTGTGCCGACTGGATCGAGGTGATGACGAAGACGCCGTCAATGCGCTCGGCATGGAACTTCACCGCGTCACCCACCTTGATCCCGCTCAGAAGGTCCGCCGGCTGCACCCGAAAAACCATGGTCATGCCCGGCATGTCCAGATTGACGATGGGACCATGTTTGAGCGTGATCTTGCTGTTCGATGTGTCGATCCTGCGCACCTCGCCATCGGTCATCACGCTGGCCTGCGCCGCGGACAGCGTGGCAGGTGCGGCGTGGATCGCCGGGGCCATGGCCAGTGCGGCAACAAACAGAATCAGGTTTTTCATATCGTCTTTCCTTGCGGTTGAATTTAAAGGGATGACAACGGTTCCAGGCATGCCGATAGCCATTTAGTGCCCTTCGTGGCCGCCATGTCCACTCGGTTTGCGTACGCGTACTTCCACGTCGCCCGACGTGCCTTGGGGCGAAGCGGACTTCGGTGCGCGCAGAGGGTCGGCCAGCGTCCCCGCATATTCATATGCTACCGAACCGGGTGGTTGCTTATACCAGCCGGGGTCGGCGTAATCGCCGCGCTTCTGATCGCGCCGTACTTTCAGCATGGTAAACATGCCGCCCATTTCCACCGAACCGTAGGGGCCTTGTCCGCTCATCATCGGCAGCGTGTTGTCGGGCA
>JBFHXL010000071.1:0-7962 GCA_041599035.1 Thiobacillus sp.
AGGCAGGCACGCTCAACGTGTCGATCATGGGCCGTGGCAATGCCTGGCTCGATACCGGCACCCACGAATCGATGCTGGAGGCCTCGCTGTTCATCGAGACGATCGAGAAACGCCAGGGCCTGAAGATCGCCTGTCCGGAGGAAATCGCCTATCGCCAGGGGTACATCACGGCGGAACAGGTGGCGAAACTGGCCGAACCGATGAAGAAGAACGGGTATGGCCAGTATCTGCTGAGCATGTTGAGCGAGCGGGTGTTTTGATGAAGGCGACCGAAACACGGTTGCCTGGCGTGTTGCTGCTCGAGCCCAAGGTATTCGGTGACGCACGCGGTTTTTTTCTGGAAAGCTGGAACCGCCAGACTTTTGCCGCGTTGGGACTGGACCTGGATTTTGTGCAGGACAATCATTCACGCTCGGCCAAAGGCGTGCTGCGTGGCTTGCACTATCAGCTCAACGCGCCGCAAGGCAAGCTGGTGCGCGTGGTCAGCGGCGCTGTGTTCGACGTGGCGGTGGATCTGCGCCGGTCGTCACCCCACTTTGGACAATGGACAGGCCACGAACTGTCGGCCGATAACCAGCACATGATGTGGATTCCACCCGGCTTCGGTCATGGGTTTCTGGTGCTGTCCGACACGGCCGATTTTCTGTACAAAACCACCGCCTATTACGCGCCGGAGTGGGATCGCGGTATCCGCTGGGACGACCCGCAGATCGAGGTGCAGTGGCCGCTTGACGGGGCGCCCGCACTTTCCGCCAAGGATCAGCTTCAGCCCCTGCTCAAGGACGCCGAGGTGTACGCGTGAGCATGCGACCACGCATTCTGCTCACCGGTGCCAATGGCCAGGTCGGTTGGGAATTGCAGCGTACCCTGAGTTGTCTGGGTGAAGTGATCGCGCTCGACTCCAAAGCGCTGAACCTGGCCGATGCCGCAGCGGTGCGTCAAAAACTGCGCGAAATCGCGCCTGCCATCGTCGTCAACCCCGCAGCCTACACGGCGGTGGACAAGGCCGAGAGCGAACCAGACCGGGCACACGCCGTGAATGCGACTGCACCCGGCGTGCTCGCCGAGGAAGCGGACAAGCTGGGCGCGTTGCTGGTGCATTACTCGACCGACTATGTCTTTAACGGCAGCGGCGCTGTGCTCGACAGTGGCGAAGCCAGGCCGTGGCGCGAGGACGATGCCTGCGATCCGATCAATATCTATGGTGTGACCAAGCTGGCAGGCGAACGCGCCATCCAGGCCACCGGTTGCCGTCATCTCATCTTCCGCACGTCCTGGGTGTATGGCATGCGCGGCAGCAATTTTCTGCTGACCATGCGCCGTCTGATGCGCGAGCGACCGGAGCTGAAGATCGTCGCCGACCAGATCGGCGCACCGACCTGGTGCCGTGATCTGGCCGAAGTGACGGCCCTGGTATTGAGCCAGTTGGGTTCACCGTTGAGTCAATCCGGGACCAGTGAGCCCTGTGGCGTGTACCACATGAGCAATGGCGGCGAGACATCGTGGCACGGATTCGCCGAGGCCATCCAGGCGTTGGATGCATCCGGCGAAACACAGGCCGCCCGCTTGTTGCCCATCCCCAGCAGTGACTACCCGACCCCGGCCAAACGGCCGCTTAATTCGCGCCTCGATAACGACAAGCTGGAACACACATTCGGCATTCGTCTGCAGGACTGGCGCGTGGCGCTGGCACGCTGCATGGATATAGGATAAAAACGGTTGGTGGTTTGATGGCCGACGCAACAAACAACAAGGGAGACGGCATTGAATGTGTTATTGACGGGCGGCGCGGGCTATATCGGTTCGCACACCGCAGTGGAATGTCTGGCTGCCGGGCACGAAGTGGTGGTGTTCGACAATCTTTCGAACAGCAGCGTGATCTCGCTGGATCGGGTCAAGACGATTACGGGCAAGGCGGTGACGTTCGTGCAGGGCGATATCCGCGATCGTGCGGCGTTGCGCAAGCTGTTCGCTGATTACCGCATCGACGCGGTGGTGCATTTTGCCGGACTGAAGGCGGTCGGCGAATCGGTGGAAAAGCCGATCCTGTATTACGACAACAACATTGCCGGGAGCATCGCGCTGTTCGAGGTGATGGCCGAGGCCGGAGTGAAAGCGATCGTGTTTTCGTCGTCCGCCACGGTGTACGGCGACCCGGCAACCGTGCCGATCACCGAGGATTTTCCGCTGTCGGCGACCAATCCCTACGGCCGCTCCAAGCTCTTTATCGAAGAAATGCTGCGCGACATCGCGTTGTCGGACGCGGGCTGGAATGTTGCGTTGCTGCGCTATTTCAACCCGGTGGGCGCGCATGAATCGGGCCTGATCGGCGAGGATCCGCGCGGCATTCCCAACAATCTGATGCCGTATGTGGCACAGGTGGCGGTGGGGCGGCGTCCGCATCTCAATGTGTTCGGCGGCGACTATCCGACACCGGATGGAACCGGCGTGCGCGACTATATCCACGTGGTCGATCTGGCGCGCGGCCATGTGGCTGCGTTGAACAAGCTGCTCGATCTGGGCGGGGTCAAGACCTGGAACCTGGGTACCGGGCACGGCGTGAGCGTGCTCGATATGGTGCGTGGGTTCGAAGCGGCGAGCGGCAGGCCGGTGCCGTACAAAATCGTGGCGCGTCGCGCAGGCGATGTGGCGCAATGCTGGGCCGATCCGGCACGCGCAGCGCAGGAGCTTGGCTGGCAGGCGGAATATGATTTGCCGCGCATGTGCGCCGATTCCTGGCGCTGGCAGCAGGGCAATCCGGAAGGTTACGTTTGAAGAGGTGAAGGGTGAGGGGTGAGGGGCAAGCAATACGTTTGCCCTGAGCGTGTCGAAGGGCAAAAATGATAAAACGCTGATTCAGCGCTTGCCGAACACGCCGCGTCCGCGAAAGTATTGCACCCCCAGCCAGCCACCAAACAGCCCGCCGAGGTGGGCGAAGTGCGCTACGCCGGCGGCGGTGTTGGTGATGCCCAGAAACAGTTCAATGATGCCGTAGCCGAGCACGAAGGTGCGCGCGGGAATCCGGATGAACGGCAGGAAAATGATGACGATCACCCGATTCGGGAAATACAGCGCATAGGCGAGCAGCAGGCCGAACACGCCGCCCGATGCCCCGATGACGGGGCTGCTGCTGTGCAAAAAATATCCGCTGATCGCGATCTGCGTCATGGCAGCGACCACCACGCTCAGCAGATAGGTCAGCAGGTAGCGTAGCTCGTTCCAGCGTTTCTCCAGTTCGGCGCCGAACATCCAGATGGCGATCATGTTGAACCCGAGATGCAGCGGCGAGCCGTGCAGAAAACTGTAGGTGATCAGTTGCCAGAGATGAAACGGTCCGCCCGAGCCCGGCGGCCACAAGCCAAAGACGCGGACGATATCGGGGCCGGTGGCGACCCCGAGCGCATAAATCAGGACATTCAGCAGGATGAGGGAGAAGGTGATCTGCGGCATGGTGGTTGCAGGAAGTTCGATTTCACGGTGAACGTTTCAAGAATAAGCTCAGGCATCAATCAGGGGATGGGTTCCCAATGCTGCAGTTTCAGTTGCAGCGATTGCTGGCCATTGAATTCGTTGGGCATCAGCGCATAGACGGCACGGATGCGCTCGGGCAGCGGGTCGGCCTGAAAAAAGCGCATCGCATCGAATACGGTGCCATCGCGTGCCAGCTTCAGCTTCAAGTGTTTTTCGCCGACCACACGCTGTGCGATGACCTTGAATTCTGCGGTGAACAGCGGCGCAGGAAAGCCCTGTCCCCAGACCGCATGATCGAGTTGCTCGGCAAGTTCATAACTGTGATCGGCGGGGTCGAGTTCGCCGTCGGTTTCGAGCACGCCGTCCAGATCGGCCGGGTCGATCAATTCACGCACCACGGCTTCGAATGCCTGCCCGAATGTCTCGTGTTGACCGGCGGCAATGCTGAGCCCTGCGGCCATGGCATGACCGCCGAATTGCCTGATTAGGCCGGGATGGCGTTTGTCGACAAGGTCGAGCGCATCGCGCAGATGCAGGCCGGGAATGGAGCGTCCAGAGCCTTTGAGTTCTCCCGTGTCGTTGCTGGCGAAGACGATGGTGGGGCGGTGGAATTTATCTTTCAGCCGCGAGGCCAGAATTCCGATCACGCCGATATGCCAGCCCGGTTGATAAGCAGTGAGGCTGTGGCTGTCGGTGGGATTGAAGGTGGCCAGAATTGCGAGCGCTTCGTCCAGCATATCGGTTTCGACATCGCGCCGTTTGCGGTTGAGCGTGTCGAGCTGCTGCGCCAGTTGCTGTGCGGTGGCGGGGTCGTCGGCCAGCAGGCATTCGATGCCGAGCGCCATGTCGTCGAGCCGGCCGGCCGCATTGAGGCGCGGCCCGAGCATGAAGCCGAGATCGAACACGGTGGCGCGGGTGGGGTCGCGGCCGGCAGCCCGAAACAGCGCGTTGATGCCGGCACTGGCTTTGCCAGCACGCATCCGTGCCAGGCCGTTTTCCACCAGGGTGCGGTTGTTGGCATCGAGTTTGACCACGTCGGCGACGGTACCCAAAGCGACCAGGTCGAGCAATGCGCGCAAATCGGGTTCGGGTGACTCGGCATAGGTGCCGCGCTGGCGCAATTCGGCGCGCAGGGCCAATAGCACATAAAACATCACGCCCACGCCGGCCAGGTTCTTTGACGCGAAGGCACAGTCCGGCTGGTTGGGATTGACGATGCACGCCGCATCCGGCAATGCATCGCCGGGCAGGTGGTGGTCGGTGACCAGCACCGGAATGCCGAGTGCGTTGGCCGCTGCCACGCCGGCCACCGCGGCGATGCCGTTGTCCACCGTAATGAGCAGATCGGGCTGGCGCGCGGCGGCAAGCCGGACGATCTCGGGAGAGAGGCCATAGCCGTGTTCGAGGCGGTTGGGGACGATGAAATCGACATGTGCGCCGAGCATGCGCAGGCCGCGTACGCCGACTGCACAGGCGGTAGCACCATCGGCATCGTAGTCGGCGATGATGAGCAGGCGTCTGTTTTCCTGAATGGCGTCGGCCAGGATCGCGGCGGCGCGCTCGATGTGCAGCAGGCCAGCGGGCGGCAGTAATTGTGGCAGTCGGTGTGCGACCTGATCGGGATGGGTGACGCCGCGTGCGGCATATAGTCGTGCCCAGGCAGGCGCGAGACCCGCCTGTTCAAGGGTGGCGCAGGCGTCGGCGGGACTGGGGCGGATGGTGATAGCGGGCATGCTGCGATTGTAGAGCCTGTGACACGGGATCGCTTGGTCCATGTCCGGAAATCAGGATCCGGAAATCAGGTGCTGCCTGAATATTTACCAATTGCGCATACGGAGTAGACTGAAAACATGAGCCATTTGCTTCCGCTTTCCCGTGTGGTCAAGCTGGTCGGACAGCCGCGTCGTGCGCTGCAGGAGATGATCCGCAGCGGCTCGCTGGCGACGTTTGACGGCATGATCGAGCGCGATGAGTTGATGCGCGCATTTCCGCAGGTGAAGTGGGACGACGATGTAGAGTTTCGTCGGGTGACGGAAATCAAGGAGAAGGCGTTTGCCAAACGGGTGCGCGAGCGGGCGTTACCGGACAAGGATGTGCTGGCGGCACGCTTGAACGAAATGGGCGACGAATACGCGGCGGCCAAGTCCCTGCTGCAGCATTACAACAACGTCATGACCTGGCTGGACGAGAAAATAGACGAACTCGAGGAAGACAAAAGCGCAGAGACGCGCCATGCGCTGCACACCCTGCGTGCGTTTTTGCTGCGCAATCTGGCCGAGATGCCGCCGGATGCCGTGTTGGCACAGTCAGCGATTGCACAGGAAAGGATACTTAAAGTCATGTCAGCCCACGTCACCATCCAGCCAAGTGGCCACGAATTTTTTGTGGAGGGCAACGACACGCTGCTGGAGGCCGCACTCCACAATGGGGTATCACTCAATTATGGCTGCAGCAACGGCAACTGCGGTGACTGCAAGGCGCGCGTGGTATCGGGCGAGGTGAAAAAAGTCCACGCGCACGACTATGTGTTGAAACAGGCCGAAAAGGACGCCGGGGTGATATTGCTGTGCTCCTATGTGCCGGTGAATGACGTGGTGATCGAGGCCAATGTGGCAGGTGCGCGCGATATTCCCCTGCAACAGCTTGTCGCCAAGGTGAAATCGGTAGAGGTGTTCAACCCAGACATGGCTGCGTTGCACATCCTGGCGCCACGCAGCCAGCGCCTGCGGTTTCTCGCTGGACAAAGCATTCAGATTGGCGTGAACGGCACGGACGGGCGCTATGCGATCGCCAGTTGCCCGTGTGAGGAGCGTCATATCGAGGTGCAGATTCCGCATCATCCCGGCGATGCATTCGCCGAGGCCGTATTCACCTCGCTGAAAGCCGGTGACCGGGTGGAACTTGAAGGGCCGTACGGTGAGTTCGTTCTGGACGAAGACTCGCCGCGACCGGTGATTTTCCTGGCTTTTGGCGCAGGTTTTGCACCGATCAAGAGCCTGATCCAGCATGCCATGTCACTGGAACTGGCCGAATCGATGGACCTGCACTGGCTGGCCGATACGGCCGGGCATTATCAGGACAATCTGTGTCGCACCTGGACCGACGCGCTCGACAATTTCAACTATATCCCGCATGCGCAGACCTCCGATCCGGATGCGTTGCTGGAAAGCATCGTGCTGGATTACCCGGACCTGCATCGTTTCGACGTCTATGCCGTCGGTTCTGCGGACCAACTGGAAGCGGCGCGCGTGCATTTTCTGCGCGAGGGCCTGCACAGTGCACGCTGGTTCGAGAGCGTGCTGGGCGATTGATGCTGATGCTGCGTGTGTTGCTTTATTTATGGGTATTGCCGGTGAGTCTGTCCGGCATGATGTTCGCGTTCGTTGCGCGTGGCAGCGGCGGCACCCTGCAATGGGTGGGGGGCGTGCTGGAATCTTCCGGTGGCTGGCCTGCCTGGGTGCTGCATAGAGGTTTTCCATTCAGTGGTGAGGTACAGGCGATCACGCTGGGCCATGTGGTGGTGGGTGTATCGCAGGATGCGCTGAATGCAACGCGCGCGCATGAACGTGCGCATGTCAGGCAATTTGAACGCTGGGGCGTGTTGTTTCTGCTGCTTTACCCGCTGGCCGGGTTGCTTGCCTGGGTGCGTGGCGGCAATCCCTATCGCGATAATCTGTTTGAGCGCGCGGCGCGGGCAGCGGAGTCGATTGCCCGCAACGAAGCCGGCTAATCCTGCCCCGAATGGGTCACTCGCGGAAGCGGTGGGTTTCTTCTCCGGGGTCGCCGGTGTCCGGATCGATCCAGTCTGAGATACCGAGCTCACTCTCGGCCTCTTCCACCGTTTCGCCCGGCTCGTAATCGCTGTCGGCGTTGTATTCCATGTCCTGCACCGCTTCCATCAGGCTGGCGAAAGGACCGTATTCCTCGCCGCTATCGGCATCGATCCAATAACAACCGTCAGGGCGCTCGATGATGCGGGTGTGATCGTAGTCGGGCGGGGTTTCAGGTATGGCGTGTTTCATTGCATGTCCTCCGTACGGAAACTATAGGTAGTGAAACCGGGTAGGGCAAGCGTTGATTAAGCGCGACCAATAAACATCAATCCAAGCAGTACGCCCAGTATGAGAACCAGGTGTGCCCAACTCCACCAGCGGAAGTGCCGAACCAGTTCGGTAACCTCGCGGTTGGCGACCAGGAACGGGCGACCATGGCCGGGTTTGCGAACGAGATGAATGCCGTCTTTAAGGCGGATATCGAGGTGAGTGCGATCGACTTCATCGGCCGCGGCCTGCCGTGCACGCGCCCATTCGTCGAGGCTGATTTCACCATCGCGATCCGCGTCGAAACGTGCCAGCAGCGCGGTCTTGTTCCGTTTCCACTCGCTCAGTAGCGTAGCGAGATCGGCCCGTTTGTCGAGCACGGCATTGGGGCCGCCCAGCGTGACGTGTTCACCGATGACATAAATCGTTTCGCCTTCGATCAGCGTCCACT
>JBFHXL010000072.1:0-7961 GCA_041599035.1 Thiobacillus sp.
GCGATCCGGCAGGCCTTGAAGCTGCTGTCCAAAGGGTAAGATGCACGCATGATCGAAACCGACCGCCTTATCGCCCCTGCTGCCGTCAGCCCGCAGGAAGAACAGGTCGAGCGCGCCCTGCGGCCGCGCACCCTGGCCGAATACGTTGGCCAGGCCAAGGCGCGCGAGCAGCTCGAGATCTTCATTCATGCGGCCAGAAACCGCAGCGAGGCGCTCGACCACGTGCTGCTGTTCGGCCCGCCGGGCCTGGGCAAGACCACGCTGGCGCACATCATCGCGCGCGAGATGGGCGTCAACCTGCGCCAGACTTCGGGTCCGGTACTGGAGCGTGCCGGTGATCTGGCGGCGCTGCTGACCAACCTCGAGCCACACGATGTGCTGTTCATCGACGAAATCCATCGTCTCAGTCCGGTGGTGGAAGAGGTGCTCTATCCGGCGCTGGAGGATTTCCAGATCGACATCATGATCGGCGAAGGGCCGGCGGCGCGCTCGGTCAAGCTTGATCTGCCGCCGTTCACCCTGGTCGGCGCCACCACCCGCGCCGGCATGCTCACCAACCCGCTGCGCGACCGCTTCGGCATCGTCGCCCGGCTCGAGTTTTATTCGGCGGAAGAACTGGGCTTCATCGTCCATCGCTCGGCAGACTTGCTGCAGGTGAACCTGGACGAAGCCGGCGCGCTGGAAATTGCGCGCCGTTCGCGCGGCACGCCGCGCATCGCCAACCGGCTGCTGCGCCGGGTGCGTGATTACGCCGAGGTGAAGGCGGACGGCCAGGCTTCCGGTGCGGTGGCCGATGCGGCGCTGGTGATGCTTGACGTCGATCGTGCCGGGCTTGACGTGATGGACCGCAAGCTGCTGTCTGCGGTGGTCGAAAAATTCATGGGCGGCCCGGTCGGACTGGACAACCTGGCGGCCGCCATCGGCGAGGAACGCGACACCATCGAGGACGTGCTCGAGCCCTATCTGATCCAGCAGGGCTATCTGCAACGCACCCCGCGCGGACGCATCGCGACGCCGCTGGCGTACCGCCATCTCGGTTTTGCCACGCCCTCCGGCGAACCCGGCGCGGAGTTGTTCTGAATGTCGGGTCTCAATTGAAAACGGGGTTTCACTGGCCGGTGCGCGTGTACTGGGAGGATACCGACGCCGGCGGCGTGGTGTATTACGCCAACTATCTCAAGTTCATGGAGCGCGCGCGTTCGGAGTGGCTGCGTGCGCTCGGATTCGAGCAGGACAAGCTGCGCGACGATGCCGGGGTGGTGTTCGTGGTGCGGCGGGTGGAAATCGATTACCTGGCGCCGGCCCGCTTCAATGATCAGCTCGAGGTGTCGGTGAATCTGTTGGAACTCGGGCGCGCCAGTCTCGGCGTGAAGCAGGTGCTCACTCGCGGGAATACCCCACTGGTTTCGGCGCAGGTCACGCTGGCCTGCGTCGACGCGACGCGTTTCAAACCCGTTAAAATGCCAGCCTCCATTCTTCAATCACTGACCCAAGCCACGTGAACCCTGAACTCGGTCAAGACCTCTCGCTGTTCCACCTCCTTCTCAATGCCTCGGCGCCCGTCCAGATCGTCATTTTGCTGTTGCTGGGCGCCTCGCTGATGTCGTGGTGGTACATCTTCCTCAAGATGTTTGCCCTGAAGCGTGCCCTGCGGGAGACCGAGAGTTTCGAACGCGAATTCTGGGGCGGCGGAGACATGAATGTCATGTATCGGCGGGTAAAAGCCCGGCGCGAAGACGCAGGCGAAATGGCACGCATTTTCGAAGCCGGGTTCAGCGAGTTCATGAAGTTGCGGCGGCAGGCCGGGCAGTCGCTTAACGTCATCATCGACGGCACCCGCCGCGCGATGCGCGCCACGTTCCAGCGCGAAATCGACGACCTCGATTCGCACCTGTCGTTTCTGGCGACCGTTGGCTCGGTGTCACCCTACGTCGGTTTGTTCGGCACGGTGTGGGGCATCATGCTGGCGTTTCAGGGGCTGGCCACGGTGGCGCAGGCCTCGCTGGCGCAGGTGGCCCCCGGCATTGCCGAGGCGCTGATCGCCACCGCCATGGGGCTGTTCGCCGCGATTCCCGCCGTGGTGGCGTACAACCGCTACACCCATGACATCGAGCGCCTGTCCAGCCGCATGGAAAGTTTCATGGAAGAGTTTTCCAATATCCTGCAGCGACAGGTGACCAAGGCAGAGTAGGCGCCGTGGCACGATCGCGCAAACAGATCGCCCAGATCAACGTCGTGCCGATGATCGACGTGATGCTGGTGCTGCTCGTCATCTTCATGGTGACCGCGCCTTTCATCAACCCCGGCCTGGTCGACCTGCCGAGCGTCGGTAAAACCGCAAAGACGCCGCAACAACCGCTGGAAGTCGTGATCAAGGAATCTGGCGAATACCTGTTGCGTGATCGTGCGGCCGACAGTGACGAGCGGGTCGTGAAGAAGTCGGCGCTGGCGGCGGAAATCGCCGCCCTGCACGCGGCCGCGCCGGATCAGCCGGTCGTCATCGCGGCGGACAGGAACGTGCGCTACGAAGAAGTGATGAGCACGATGGACCTGCTGCAGAAAGCCCAGATCACCCGGATCGGACTGCTCGCGCGCCCGGCGCCATGACCGTTTTGGCCGGCAGCTTCCTTGTCCCTCCCCGCCATCCCAATCTCGTGGCCGGCATGCTGGCACTGGGAGTGCATGGACTGTTTGTGCTGCTGCTGGTGTTTGGCGTGTCGTGGCAAACCCAGCACCCGGCGCCGGTGATGGTCGATTTGTGGGAGGCCCTGCCTGCGGAGCCGGCCCCCTCAAGACGGCCGCCGCCACCGGTGAAGCCGGAACCGGTCAAACGCACGGCCAAGCCTGCTCCGCCGCGTCCACCCGTTGTAAACGAGCCGCCGCCCCCGAAGCCACCCGACATCGCGCTGGAAAAAATGAAGGCCGAGACCGAGCGCGTAAAAAAACTGCAAGCCCTGCAGGCAGCCGAGGAAAAGGCGCTGGCCGACGCGGCCCGCGAGAAACAGCAGGCCGAACAGAAGAAGCGGGCGTTGCTGCGCCAGATGGAAGAAGAGGATCTGAAGCAGCGCATTGCGAGCGAGACGGCGGCGAACCAGGCGCGCACGGCCAAACTCGCCGAGGCGCAAGCCAGACAGGCTGAGGCGCAGGCGGCCAGACAGGCCGAGGCACGGGCGGCAGCCGACAGGCATCAGGCCGAGGTATCGCGCAGCGTGGGGCTGCATCGCGACATGATCAGCGCAAAGGTGCGCGGCAACACGCGCTTGCCCGACAACCTAAAAGGCAACCCCGAGGTGCGCTGTCTGGTGCGGGTGCTGCCGACCGGAGAAGTCCTGAACGTGCAGGTGATCCAGTCCAGCGGGAATGCGGCGTATGACGAAGCCGTGGTGCGCGCCATCGAGAAATCCTCGCCGCTGCCGCTGCCGGTCGATCGTGAGGCACGTGCTGCATTTGTTCCGGAACTTTCCTTCGTGCATCGCCCCAAAGAGTGAGTTTGCGTGCCGGGCGGCACGCCATGCCGGCTATGCTAAAGTCGCCCGTTGTCGTATGTGTTATTGATCGAGACTCCATTACCCATGTCGCGTGCCGTTCTGCTGTTTTTCCTGTCCTGTCTTGCCCTGCTGAGCGCGCCATTTTCTGCACACGCCGCCATGGAAATCCAGGTGATCGGCGGCGCCGACAGCAAGATCGCGCTGGCGCTGCTGCCTTTTCAGGCCGCGCCGGGGCAGCCGGTGCCGGAACTGAACCAGATCGTCGGAAACGACCTTGAGCGCAGCGGCCAGATCAGGCTGGTCGACGTCAGCGGCGTGCCGGCGCTGGCCAATTCGGCCCAGGTCAATTACGCCATGTGGCGCGGCAAGGGGGCGGAGGCCCTGGTGATCGGCCAGGTTGTCGCCTTGCCGGGCGATCGTTTCGAGATTCGCTTCCGCCTGCTCGACGTGTTCAAGCAGACCCAGCTGGTGGGCCTGAGCTACACCATCTCCGCATCCCAGTGGCGCGCCACCGCGCACCAGATCGCCGATGTCATCTATGCCAAGCTGACCGGCATCCCGGGCGCGTTCAGCAGTCGCATTGCCTACGTGCAGAAGCAGGGTGCGCGGTATGAACTGCGGGTGGCCGATGCCGACGGGCAGAATCCCCGCACCGTCGTGCGCTCCAGTGAGTCGGTGATTTCGCCGACGTTCTCGCCCGATGGTTCGCATCTGGCCTATGTGTCATTCGAAGACAGAAAGCCGATCGTCTACATCCAGTCGCTGCAGGACGGGAGCCGTCGCAAGACCGCGGCCTTCAAGGGTTCCAACTCGGCACCTGCATGGGCGCCCGACGGCAGGCGTCTGGCCGTGGTACTGACGCGTGACGCGGCGTCCCGGATTTACCTGATCAACCCGGACGGCAGCGGGCTCGAGCGTTTAACCCGGGGCGCGAGCATCGACACCGAGCCGGTATTCTCGCCCGACGGGCAGAGCGTTTATTTCACCTCTGACCGGGGCGGCAGCCCGCAGATTTACCGCGTGGCCACCGGCGGCGGCGAGCCCCAGCGCGTCACCTATGGCGGCAACTACAATGTTTCGCCCGCAATCAGCCCGGATGGCCGCTACCTGGCCTATATCAACCGTGAAGACGGGCGTTTCCGCGTGGTGCTGCACGAATTGTCCACGGGCCAGGTTCGCGTGCTGACCGACAGTGCGCGCGACGAGTCGCCCAGCTTTGCGCCCAACGGCCAGGCGGTGCTGTATGCCACGGTATTGGGCGAGCGCGGCATTCTGGGTACGGTGAGTCTGGACGGGAAAACTCGCGCCCGCCTGTCCGAGTCGGGCGTTGATGCGCGCGAACCCTCCTGGGGGCCGTGAGCGGATGACGGGCGCCAAAATGAGCTAGATTGAATCAGGGAAGGGGGGGGAAGGCATGGCTGTGTTTCTTAGAGACAGCTTCGTCATGACTTGCATCGAAGTCCCGCACCCGATACGGTATCGATATTGTCCGGTCCCGTTCGCCCTGTAAGCTGTTCGGGGCATGATGGCCTGAAATAGTGGGCAGGGCTGCCAACCCCCTTGCCAACCGCTGAGTCGTTTTCAATTTAAAAAGAGGAGAGATTGATGAACAAGATTTTTTGGGCTGTCCTGGTGGCCATGAGCCTGTCTGCGTGCAGCACGACCAGCGATACAAAAGCCACGGTCGAGGACCGTACCGGCGGTACAACGGCAACGCAGCCCGGCGCTGGCGATACGCAGACATCGGCGGTTGGCGAAACCGGGGTGAAGGGCAGTTCGATGGACGGCGCGTATAGCGGCGACCCGCGCAAGGATCCGGCCAGCCCCCTGTCCCACCGCAGCGTTTTCTTTGATTTCGACCGCTACGAGGTGAAGGACGAATATCGTCCGATGCTCGAGGCGCATGCCGCTTACCTGGCAGCGAAACGCGATGCGCGCGTGATTCTGCAGGGCAATGCCGACGAGCGCGGCAGTCGTGAATATAACCTGGCGCTGGGCCAGAAACGCGCCGAAGCCGTGCGCAAGGTGCTGGCGGTGCTGGGCGTGAGCGATTCGCAGATGGAAGCGATCAGCTTCGGCGAGGAAAAGCCGCGCAACGAAGCGCGAACCGAAGAGGCGTATGCCGAGAATCGCCGCACCGATGTCGTGTATGCAGACGAGTAAACCGCTTTGAAACAACCTGATGGTCGAACCTTTGTTGTACGGCTGGCGCTGACGCTGTCAGCGCTGGCGCTGACGCAACCGGCATGGGCGTTGTGGGGCGATACCACCGAGCTCACGCGCCAGGTGCAGGCACTGCAGCAATCGGTGACGGCCCTTGACGCGCGCCTGGGCAAAACCGAGGGCAAGCTGGGCGGGATGGACCTGCAAAACCAGCAGTTGCTGGATTTGCTGAAGGAAGTCGAAGCGCTCAAGGCCGAGCTGGCCCGCTTGCGCGGGCAGGCGGAAGTTCAGGCACATCAGCTGGATACGCTGGGCAAGCGGCAAAACGATTTGTATGCCGACCTTGATCAGCGCATTGCGGACATTGCCAAAACGGCCGCGCCCAAAACGGCCGGACCGACCAGCGCCGAGAGCGTGGCGCCGGCTGCACAGCCTGCTCCGCCTGCGGTTGCCGCAACACCGGCCACGGGCGCGCCGGTGGCCGATACGGCCGCGGTCGCACCGAAACTCGACCCGCTGCTGGTTGAATCGCGCACCTATGAAGACGCGCTTGCCCAGTTCCGTGAAACCAACTACAACGAGGCCATCGCCGGCTTCAAGGGCTTTCTCAAGGCATATCCAGACAGTACGCTGGCGTCCAACGCGCAATACTGGCTCGGCTATTCGTATTACGCGCTGAAGGATTACAAGGTTGCCCTGGCGCACCAGCAAAAGTTGATGGCGGCCTACCCCGCCAGCGCCAAGGTG
This sequence comes from Thiobacillus sp., assembly GCA_041599035.1. Classification (GTDB taxonomy): domain Bacteria; phylum Pseudomonadota; class Gammaproteobacteria; order Burkholderiales; family Thiobacillaceae; genus Thiobacillus. The sequence goes on from JBFHXL010000072.1 coordinate 6,399, forward strand.
CCCGACGCCATGCTCAACATTGCCACCAACCAAATCGCGCTGGATAACCTGGTTGACGCCCGCAAGACCCTTGAAGATCTGGTGGCCAAGTATCCCGGCACCAATGCGGCCGCGCTTGCCAGCCGCCGCCTCGCCGCGCTCAAGTAGTCGTGGCCCCCGAATCCCTGATGCGCCACCCGCACGAGACGGGCCGTGACCGCAAGGATGCGGCCGCCGCTCCGATGGACTCCGATCCACACCGCCCTAAAGGACGTGTGGAGTCGTATGCGGCGACCCCCGCGCTCCGTCTGACGGAAGTGTTTCTTTCCCTGCAGGGCGAAACCAGCCGGGCCGGGTTGCCGACGGTGTTCATCCGCTTCTCGGGGTGCCCGCTGCGGTGCCGCTGGTGCGATACGCCCTACAGCTTCCAGGGAGGGGAAAGCGTCACCCTGGCCGCGCTGCTGGCACGGGTGGCGGAGTATGGCGTACCCACGGTATGCGTGACCGGCGGCGAACCGCTGGCGCAAAAAAGCTGCCTCCCGCTGCTGTCTGCGTTGTGCGACGCCGGGTATTCGGTGTCGCTGGAAACCAGTGGCGCGCTGGATATCAGCCAGGTGGATGCGCGGGTGTCGTGCATCGTCGACATCAAGGCGCCGGGATCGGACGAGTCGGCGCGCAACCGCTGGGAGAATCTTGCTTACCTAACCCCGCACGATGAAATCAAGTTTGTGCTAGCCAGCCGTGCCGACTACGACTGGGCGCGTGAGGTCGTCCGTGCGCAGGCTCTGGACAAACGCTGCCCGGTCTTGTTTTCGCCGGTGCAGGCCGACCTGCCGGCGGCGCAACTGGCCGAATGGATTCTTGCCGACAAGCCGCCGGTGCGGATGCAAGTGCAGCTGCATAAGGTGTTGTGGGGGAATACGCCGGGCAAATGAGACCAGCGGTCATTCTGCTTTCCGGTGGACTCGACTCCGCCACCGTGCTCGCGATTGCGCGGGAAGCGGGTTACGCCTGCCACACGCTGAGCCTGGATTACGGCCAGCGCCATAATGCAGAACTTGCCGCCGCCGCGCGCGTGGCGCGCAGCCTCGGCGCGGTCGAGCATCGGGTGATGCGGCTGGGCCTCGGCGATATTGGCGGCTCGGCTCTGACCGACGACACGATAGCGGTGCCCGAAATTCCGAGCGAAGGCATTCCGGCCACCTATGTGCCGGCGCGCAACACCGTCATGCTGGCGCTGGCGCTGGCCTGGGCCGAGGTGCTGGCGGCGCGTGACATCTTTATCGGCGTCAATGCCGTTGATTATTCCGGTTACCCCGATTGCCGCCCCGAGTTCATCGCAGCGTTTGAACGCATGGCCAATCTGGCGACCCGCGCCGGCGTTGAAGGCAAGCAACTGCGTGTCCATGCGCCGCTGCAAACCCTGTCCAAGGCGCAAATCGTCGAGCGCGGCATCGAACTCGGCGTCGATTACCGGCAGACCGTGAGCTGCTATCAGGCTGATTCCGATGGCTCCGCCTGCGGGGTGTGCGATGCCTGCCGCTTGCGCCGTCAGGGGTTTGAGTGGGCCGGGGTGGCCGACCC
>JBFHXL010000073.1:0-7821 GCA_041599035.1 Thiobacillus sp.
CTTGAGCGCACGTCGTGCGGCCGGCAGGTCGCGGTGAAACAGCTGGTCCTGCAGCGCCTTGGTGCCGGTGGAAATCACCACCTTTCCCCCTGACAGCAACGCGGGAATCAGATAGGCCAGCGTCTTGCCGGTGCCGGTGCCGGCCTCGGCCAGCAATACGCCGGTGTCGGCGATCGCCTGCTCGACGGCTTCGGCCATGGCCAGTTGCTGCGGGCGCGCACGCCAGCCGGGCAGCACGTCGGCGCAGGCGCCATCGGGGGAAAATATACGTTTCAGATCAAACATTTTGGACCAAACCTTGCGATGGAGTGTACCATTCGACTCAGTCTAGACCGAGTGTTCGGATCTTCAGTTTCACGGGATTGTGACCGTAATATTGCGACCGTTGTATTGATGATCTCTTCCGTTCAATCCCGCCATGCGTACTTGTCTGATCTTCCTGCTGCTGTTCGCTTTTCCGGCATGGACGCACGCAGAAATTATCCAGTTGCAGATTCGTCCCGGCATTCAGGCCAATGCCGACTATCTGGACGGGCAACACGACAAGCCGGCGATTCTGCTGTTGCACGGCTTTTTGCAAACACGCGACTTTCCCACGGTGGCCACGTTGGCGCGCGGTCTGCGCGATGCGGGCTACCCCGTGCTGTCGCCCACGCTCAGCCTCAATATCCCAAACCGCTCGCAAAGCCTGGCGTGCGAAGCCATTCACAATCACAGCCTGGATGACGATGTCGGCGAAATTGCACGCTGGGTCGGCTGGCTGAAATCGCGCGGCCATCGTTCCATCGTGCTGCTGGGCCACAGCTTTGGCAGCATGCAACTGCTGGCGTATCTGAATGCGCAGCCGGATAGCGCGGTCAAGGGCTACATCGGCACCTCGCTGATCGAATCCCGGATTGGCAACGCATCCCACGCCGACCTGATCGCGCAGCTGGAAAACCAGGCCCAACGCGACCCCCGTACGCTGGTCAGCCAGCAGTTGTCTTTTTGCAGAAAATACCGGTCGACGCCCACTGCGCTTGTTTCCTATCTGCGCTGGGACCAGGCCCACACGCTGGCGGCGCTCAAAAAATCGCCGGCCCGGATCAAGCTGATCATGGGCGATGCCGACGAAATGGTCGGGGCCACCTGGCTCAGGACCTTGAAGCAGGAACGGATTCCGATGGTCATCCTGCCCGGTGCCAACCATTTCATGGATGGCACGCATGAATTCGACCTGCTGGAAAACACGCTTGAATTCCTGGCGCCCGTTCAGCGTCTGTCATCGCGATGAAAAGGTGGCCTGAATCCCTCTCCATCCGGCACGTCGCGTTCATCTTCTTCATCGGCGTGCTGATTCTGGTGGGCCTGGTCAGCGTGTTTTCCAGTTACCAGATCCGTAACGTCAGCCGGCAGGTGGAGCGGCATAATCGTGAATCGGCCCAGGCCGAGATCAATGCCGCAGTCGAGCGACTATTGAGCCGGACAGAACTCCAGGCCGACAAACTGGCGCGCTGGGACGAGACCCAGCAGCAGCTGGTACAGCCCGAGTATTACAGCTACTGGCGGGACCAGCGCGTATACGAAGGCGGCATGCTGAGCAACCGGTCCGCCCAGATCGCCCTGTACAACCGCTCCGGTACCCTGCTGGCCCCCGGCCCGGCAGCGAGCCTTTTCCCCGCCCGCCTGCCAGGCGCCGATTCGACACACCAGGCGGGCGTGTGGCTGACCAATGAAGCCGGCACAGTCGTGCTGTATCACGCGTTTCCGGTTTACAGCGATGAGGTACGGCTGATCCTGCTCGGGCATGGCCTCATCCGTCTTGATTTCATGCCGGAGCTGCTGCGTCAGCAAAGCTTTCAGGCCACCGAGGTCAAGAGCATCACAATCGAACTCGCTCCGGGTGAAACCCTGGCGCCGGCCGCGCTGACGTCCCGCCTGCACTTCGACGCCCGCGACATGCACGGCCAGGCCCAGTTCAAGTCGATTCTGTCGAATACCCTGCTGGCGCTGTTCGGGATCCTGCTGGCGATCGCGCTGCTGGCGTTCGCCCTGTACAACCGCCTGCTGATCAAGCCGCTGGGACGGCTGTCGCAGGAGATCGACGCCATGCAGCATGGTGATATCGACCAGGCACCTACCCGCTCAATACCAATGCGGGTGCGTGAACTGGAAGAGATTCGCCGCTCGCTCCACGACTATCAGCTTCAATTGCACGAGTTGCACGGCTCGCTGGCGCATCAAAACCGCGAATTCCATTCCCAGGCACGCCAGGACGCGCTCACCGGCTGCTACAACCGTCGCGCCTACGAGGAAGACTGGGAACGATTCCGCCGCGAACTGGAACCCTCGAAGCAGGGCGTGGCGTTCCTGCTGTTCGACTGCGATCGCTTCAAGGCCATCAACGACACCTATGGCCACGCCAAGGGCGACCGCGTGCTGACCATGATTACCGATGCGCTGGTGATGGCACTGCGCGCCAACGACCGCCTGTACCGGCTGGGCGGCGACGAGTTCGCCACCTTCATGCCGCACACCTCCCCGGCCCAGGCCAAACAGATTGCGCAGCGCTGCCAGAACCTGATTGATGCGGCCAATTTCAACGGCCTCGAGATCATCGAGCCGATCAACATCAGCATCGGCATTGCCTTCTGCGAGGCCGAGGAGTGCGCGCAGATTGACCAGTTGCCCAAGCAGGCCGATATCGCCATGTATACCGCCAAACAGCCGGGGCGCAACCGCATCGCATTGTTCGGCGAGGACACCGAGCGTGCCGCACAAACCCTGGTTGCCAGCCGCGAAACCAGCGCGCTGTTCCAGGCGCTGGCTGAGCCCGGCATGATCGAAATGCATTACCAGGCCATCTACGTGCTGCCCGAGCGCAAGCTGGATTATTACGAAGCGCTGGCGCGGATTCGCTATCAGGACGAGCTCATCATGCCGGGCGCGTTTCTCCCTGTAGTCAGCAGCCGCCGCCTTGAAATTGAATTCGACATGGCGGTGCTGCAGCAGATCGATGCCGACCTGTCGTCCGGCCTGTTGCCGCCCGGGTGCGGCATCTCGATCAATCTGTCCGCACAGAGCATTTCACGCGCCGATGTGGTGTCGCATCTGCTGGAACTGTCGCGCCACAACGAGCGCCATCCGCTGATGCTGGAAATCACCGAGACCTCGCTCATCACCCAGATGAAGGAGGTGAGCGCCTCGCTCGATTTGTTGCGCACCGCCAATTACCGCATTGCCATGGACGATTTCGGCACCGGGTATTCGCCCTTGCGCTATCTGGTCGATCTGCCGGTGGACGTGGTCAAGTTCGACATCTCGCTGGTCAACAAGCTCGACCAGGACGATCGCGCAGGCCGGGTGGTGGCCGATTTCGCGCGCATGATGAGCGACGTGGGCTACAGCCTGGTTGCCGAAGGGGTGGAAACCGAATCGGTTCTGCGCAAGGTCGAAAGCCTCGGCATCGACCATGTACAGGGCTATTTGCTGGCGCGACCGGTTGCCCTGGCACACCTGCAAGACCGCCCGCCCGCGGTCGAAACCAGCCGCGCCGTCCTCGACCCGGCCTGATCGCGCAGGCCTAGTGCTTGCCCGACCGCCAGATGGAAAAGATGATCCAGAGGCTGTTGAAAAACGCGATCAAAAATCCCATCAGACCGAAAAAAGGCAGGCCGAACAGCTTGGGGCCGCCTTCCACCGTCATGATGATGCTGGAGCCGACGACCAGCGAGGCGGTGAGGATGCCCATGGTCACCCGGTTGCTGGCGCGATCGAGCTGATGGCCGAAGTTGTCCAGGCGCTTCAGATCGAGATCGATCTTGACCCGTCCGCGTCGCATGTCGCGCAACAGATGCCTGACATCGCGCGGCACGTCGGCCAGCACTTCCAGCGTCTCGCGCATGCTTTTGCGCGCACGCGTCAACAGCGCCTGCGGCGTGAAGCGTTGCTGAATGATGCTTTCCACAAACGGCGTCACATGGTCGATCATGTGGAACTCCGGATCGAGCTGCTGCCCCAGGCCTTCGAGGGTGATCAAGGTCTTGAACAGCAGGGTCAGATCGGCAGGCAGCATCAGGTTGTTGTCGCGCATCAATGCCGTGATGTCGTTGAGCAGCGCCCCCAGCTTCACGTCCTTCAACTGCAGGTCGTCGTAGCTTTGCAGCAGCTCCGCCACGTCGTAGGCGAGGCGATCCTCGTCGCTCACCGCCTCGCCGCTCCAGTCGATCAGCACCTGCAGCATGGCCTGTTCGTCCTTGCGCGTGAGGGCGTGCAGCAGGTCGACGATCTGGTTGCGGCGGCTGTGGGTCAGCATGCCCACCATGCCGAAATCGATGATGCCGATCCGGTTGTCGGGCAGAAACAGAATATTGCCGGGATGCGGGTCGGCATGGAAATAGCCATGTTCCAGCACCATCCGCAACACCGCGTTGGAACCGCGCTCGGCCAGCACCTTGGGGTCGAGCCCATGGGCGCGCAGCCGCTCGGGAGACACCCCCGTCATCCCGACGATCTCTTCCTGCACATTGACCTGGTTATTGGTGAATTCCCAATAGACGCGGGAAATTTTCACCTGCGGATCGTCGGCAAAGTGGCGCGCGAACTGATCGATGTTGCGCGCCTCCTTGGCCAGGTCGAGCTCGCGATTGAGCGAGCGGCGGAACTGCGACACGATATGCACCGGGTCGTAGCGCCGCGAATCCGGCATTTCGCTTTCCAGCAATCGGGCGGCGTGCTCGAGGATGCGCAGGTCAGCCCGGATCACCTCCTCGATGCCGGGGCGGCGCATCTTGACCACGACCGGCGTGCCGTCCTTGAGTGTGGCGCGGTACACCTGGGCAATGGACGCGGCCGCCAGCGGCACCGGATCGAACTCGGCAAAGATCTCGCTCGGGTCGCCCTTGAGGGCCGCCATCAGGTCGGGCCGCATGATCTCATAGGGCACCGCAGGCACATGGCTGTGCAGCTTCTCGAATTCGGCAATCCACAGCGGGGGAAACATGTCGACCCGCGTCGCCAGCAACTGCCCCAGCTTGACGAATGTCGGACCCAGTTCTTCCAGCGCACGACGGATCCGCACTGGCGCTTCGAGCTGGTTGATGTCGTTGTTGCTGTGCCAGTGCAGTACCCGACCGGCGCTTTCAAGCGCGCCGCTGATACCCAGCATGCGCACCAGATCGCCCCAGCCGTAACGAATCATGACCGAGGCAATTGCGTGCAATCGAGGCAGGTCGCGCACGACCGAAAGGGTTTCCCAGAGCATTGTTGACGGTTCTTGGAATCAGTAATGCCGAGAGTCTAGCCCGGATGCTTCATAAATGGACACGCGTCCGCATCGCGCTGTTGCCGGTCATGCGAGATCTTCTGCCGGCAAGGGACACAGCGAAACCATCGTCCCATTCAACAGCTGCACGCGCATCGGCGGCGTCTGCCGTGTGCAGGCACCGCACGCGAAGGCACGATCCGGATCATCCTCATGCGCCCCCCACAGGGGGCTACGCGCCGCAGCCGCTCAGGAACGCAGGCGCTCGCTCTGCCGCTTGATCGAATCCGCAAGCGCGTCCAGCATGCCGCTTGCAACCTGGGACAAGCGCTCGACGGCGGTGCCGGCCGACTCGCTCAATTTGGCGCGCCCCGCTTCACTGCTCGACTTCACGCCCTGCGCCAGCTGTTGCAGCGCTTCGAGCGCCTGCTCCCCGGTGCGCGTGCCGCTGATCTTCAAATGGTCGCTCAGCTTTTCCAGTTCGTCCTTGAGCTTGCCGCCGGAATGGCTGGCCGTCTGCCTGAGGGTATCGACGAACTGGGATTCGAGGTCGCGCAGCTGTTCCAGCCGGGCTTTCAGCTCATCGTCCTTGAATGCCCGTCCCTGTTCGGCCGCTTCGCGCAAGGTGTATGACACGCTTTGCGCGGCGCTGCTCATCGCATCGTCGAGGCCGGCCACCGCCTGCTTGAGCCCGTCCTTTATTTCACCGCCGTGTGCGGCCAGTCCGCTGCCGACGCCGGAGGTAATCGCCCCGATGATTTCACGCACGTCGTGCAGCGCCATCCGGCGTTCGTGCAGCGCACGCGCGGTCAACTCGCGCACCCGCTCGCGCAGATCCGGATCGGATGCGGCTGCCGCCGCCTCGTCATGCCACTGCACGAGTTGCTCTTTTTCATGGATACTGGCTTCGTTCGAAGCGGGGGTGTCATTCATGATGGAGACCTCATATTCAAGACTGGCCGAAGCTGGCCGTTTCCTACCCAACTATAGAGCAGATTACCATCTCATGAAGCCTGTCGCACACCTGGCCCTGCTGACCCTGCTGCTCATGCCGTCCGCCAGGGCCGCCGCCCCCGCGGAAGACATTCCGATCTACGCCGTCAGCCTGGTCGGCAGCCCCTATCAGCTTGGCGGCACCTCGCCCGAAACCGGGCTCGACTGCAGCGGCTTCGTCGGCCATGTGTTCAAGCAGACAGCCGGGGTGAATCTGCCACGCGACACCCAGGCCATCAGCGAAATATCCCAACCGCTTGCAGTCGCCGACATCCAGCCGGGGGATCTGGTCTTCTTCAACACGCTCAACCGGGCGTTTTCCCACGTCGGGATTTATCTGGGCGATGATCGGTTTGTACACGCGTCCAGTAGCCGCACCGGCTCGGTCATGGTGTCCAGCCTGCGCGACCGCTACTGGCAGGAACGTTTTGAAGGCGCCCGCCGCGTCGTTCCCGTGAACCCCAGCCCCACCCAAACGGCTTATGCCGACCCGGAATAGCTTCGCAACCGGTTCAAGCAACGGGCGCACGCTGCTGCTGGCCGTCCTGCTGCAAGCAAGCCTGACCCACGCGGCCACCGACCTGACTTTCGATAGTGCCGAGCACGTCAACGAAGGCAGCCTGACTTTTCTGCAGTCCGCGCCAGCCAGACCCGTGCATCACCACCAGAACCATATTCGCATCCACGCCGACAGCCTCACATCCGGCTGGGTCAGCCTGTCTCAATGCCACGACAACCTCGATGCCGTGCCGAGCTTGCAGATCACCTTCCGGGAAAACTTCGTGCGCGATCTCAAGGTCGTGTCCGCCGATCGCATCGGGCAAGCCTGGGTCGAGGGTCCCAGCGTGCAGCTGCTGAACATCGAACCGGGCGCACGCTTGTGCCTCTCGGCGCTGACCCGGGCGCTGCGCAACACGGGCAATGGCTATTTCAACCTGAGCAGCGGCCCCTACATGCGCAAGTTTCTGGACGGCTATTACCCGATGCGGGTGAGTCTGGACATCGACTACCCTGTGACGCATTTGAGGCTGATCGACATTGCGCCGCCCGCGCAACCCGGACTGGTGCTGCACAAACGTCCTGGCACGCTGCATCTCGATGCGCTGTTCGCGGGCGAACTGCAATTCCTGATCCAGTTCGACACGCCATAGCGAACCCTTCTGGTATTTTTTAAATGTTATTGATAACGGTTATCATTTGCAGTAAGATTAAGGCCATCTGATGAATTGATGGATGATCCCCATGAAACCCATTCGGCTGCTGTCCGTTTTCACACTGGTCATCGCTTCCCTGCCGGCCCTGGCCGAGGAAGTCGTGGTCTATTCCGCACGCAACGAACAGCTGATCAAGCCGCTGTTCGATGCCTATACCCGCGACACCGGGGTAGAGATCAAGTTCATCACCGACAAGGAAGGCCCGTTGATGGCGCGCCTGAAAGCCGAAGGCAGGAACACCCCGGCAGACATGCTGCTGACGGTCGATGCCGGCAACCTGTGGCAGGCATCAGAAGAAAACCTGCTGCGCCCGATCCAGTCGAAGACGCTCACGGCCAACATCCCCGCCCACCTGCGTGACCCCGGCAATGA
>JBFHXL010000074.1:0-7819 GCA_041599035.1 Thiobacillus sp.
CACCATGCAACAACGGGAAAAGGAGCAGGAACTGCTTTTCATCGGACATCAGTTCCGTTTGGCCCTCAACCGTTATGCCGGTCCCACCGGGAGCTTCCCCCGGACTCTGGAGGACTTGCTGCAGGATCCACGCCATCCCTCGGTTGAGCGCCACCTGCGAAAGATATACCGGGATCCGATGACGGGCCGTGCCGAGTGGGGGCTGGTTACCGGGCCGAACGGCGAGATTTACGGGGTGCACAGCCTTTCCGACAAGGTGCCGCTGAAACAGGCCAACTTCGGGTTGGAGGACCGGCAATTTGAGGGCAAGACGAACTATTCGGAATGGGTGTTCATGGGCTCATCCGGACATGTTCGCCATCGTCTGTCCTCGCCGGCCGACGATGCTGCGGATGGCGGAGCCTGAGGGGGGAGGAACATGCAGCGTATCTTTATTGTTGAAGACCACACCTTGCTGCGAGCAGGCCTGCGTGCCTTGCTGTCGCAGGATCCCGAAATCGAGATCATCGGCGAAGCCGACAACGGGAACGACGCAATCCGCGCCATTGGCACGCTGGCGCCCAATCTTGTTCTGATGGACCTGTCCATGCCGGGCATGAACGGCATCGAGGCCATTTTTGACATCAAGCGGCGCAATCCGACAACGCGGGTCCTGGTGCTCACCATTCACAAGACCGACGAATACATCCACGAAAGTCTGCGGGCAGGTGCCGACGGCTACATCCTCAAGGACGCGACCCACGATGAACTGCGGGTGGCGATTCGTAGCGTGCTGAACGGCAAGACCTACCTCAGCCCGGATATTTCGGACAAGGTGATTCATGGCTATCTGGGAACCGGAAATGCAGACAAGGTCGGCAGCACCTGGGATACGCTTACCCACCGCGAGCGCGAAGTGCTGAAACTCGTCGCCGAAGGGCATCCTAATAAATACATCGCCAACTATCTCTGCCTGAGCATCAAAACCGTCGAGAAACACCGCTCCAACCTGATGAAGAAACTCGATCTGCATAACGCCTCGATGCTCACCAGCTATGCCATCGAGAGAGGCCTGGTGACCACCTAACGGCCTGCGGTTTGCAGCCCAGGCCTATTTTTGCGGCTTGTTCCACCTCTGCCGGTGCTAGAGACTCCAGGTCGCACGCAGTGTCGCTCCGCCGGCGGAATGGTGCGAGGCGTTGAATACGCCACCGGACAAGGTCACAAGTTCCTCCATCCGGGCAAACCCCGTGCGTACTTGCGGATCGATGTTCAACAGCGGGATCGCTGTCGCGTCAAGCGCTTCGGTTGCGGTGTCATCGATCAGCAGATTGAGGTTGTCATCGTCCAACCATAAGGAAATATGGATTCTTCCGCTGTTCGTGAGCCGCGCCATGTCTTCGAGCACCAACATGACGATGCGGTACAGGATGATCTTCAAAGGCGACGGGATGTTTTCCTCCTTGAGGGAGATTTTCTGCTCGATGCGGATGCGTGGATGCTGTTCTTCCAATTCCCGGCACAGCCAGCTGAGGGTCGGCAACAGCCCGAGATCATCGAGGCTGGGCGGCCGAAGTTCGGTTGCAATCGTCCGGACTTCCTGAATGGCCTGCTGCAATAAAGGGATGATCGGCCCTACACATTCGGCAGCCTCGTCGCACACTCGTGCATTTCGTCCGTTTTCCAACTGCAGTTTGAGCGCTGCCAGGGTCTGAGCCAGCCCTTCATGCAACTCAAAGGAAATTTTTTTCTTGTGTGATTCCTCGCTCTTCAGCATGTGTGCGGACAGTACTTCCAGAACACCCGTACGTTCACGGATGGTGCGTTGCTGCTGTTCAATGGTGGCGTTCGCGCGTCGTACGATGAGGATCAGCATGGCATACAGGATCGCCAGGATCAGAACGACACCGATCATGATGATGAACTCAGCCCGTTCTGTCAGAAGCACCTGGTGTTTCACGTCAGTGTAGATATTGAATACCCCCTGAATCGGTTCGATCGGGCTTGCCCGTATCGGAATGTAAGTCTGTGCCAGATTGTCATCTTCAGTGGCGCGGTCGAAGTGGTTGAAGGCATCGTGATAAAGCAGACTGCTGGCCACGCCACCATTGAGCGCGGTGATAAAACGCGGGTTGTGGCTCTGGTTATCGCCGACCTGAGACGGGTGGGTGGAAAAAACCACGATTCCTTGACGGTTGAAGATCCTGATTCCGGCGATGGACCGGTTCTGCATCAGGTCTCTGATTAACATGCTTAGCTCAGACGGCAGTGGCAGTCTAGCTGCATGATTCATATTGGACGTTGCCGAGCTTCCGAGGTAATCAAGGAGGGCCGGTTTCATTGGGCTCATTGTGGCCAGTGCCAGCGTCAGATTGCTCCGCTCGGTCAGATCGACAATGTTTTGAACCGAAACCTGTCGGTAATGCCAGGTCAGCAGGGCTGCCGTAACCAGGACAGCCATGAAGCTTGTTACCGAGTAATAACGCAGCAACTTGAACATGAACCTCCTAATTGACACCCCCAACGTCCTATAAAACAACCCGGACCGACGGACTGTGTCTCCATCAGATTTCTTGACATGGAATCTGATGTTGTTTTTAACCCCATGCCACCTGAAACAACCCCTCATCATCGCAGCCACGACGAAGTGGCCAATCAGGATTCAGGTGCACGTGCCAGATACCGTATCTTGAATATGGATCGTTTGCGACAGAATGCGACTCCTCGCCGGGTTTCACCGCAAAATGTCGAGGGCGTGACAACGCAAAGCGGGGGGCATCCCGGCAGCAACATACAGTATTCAGCGTATTGCTCTGGATTGGTGTGACGCATAGGCTGCACCGATGATGTCACGCAAACACATTGCAACATGGCTGCTGCTGGGATGCGCGTTGTGTCGCCCGGCAGGGGCGGATATTTATGCCTACACGGCAGACGATGGCACCGTGTCGCTCAGCAATGTACCGACGGATGAACGTTATACCGTCCTGGTCGCCGTACCGAAGCCAGTGCTTGTCGTGGCCCCTGTGCTTGCGGTGCAGGAAGCCACATTGGGTCTGGCCAGGAAGGCCGGCTACGATCAGGTTGTTGACGAAGTGTCCCGCACCTATGGCCTGGAAAGCGCCTTGCTCCATGCAGTCATATCGGTGGAGTCACGCTACAACCCGAAGGCCGTATCCAGCAAGGGTGCGACCGGCCTGATGCAACTGATGCCTAAAACCGCGCAACGCTATGGCGTGGCCGATGCATTCGATCCCGCGCAAAATCTGGCTGGCGGCGCGCACTATCTGCGGGATTTGCTGCGCAAGTTCAACAATAATATCAGCCTCGCACTCGCCGCCTACAATGCAGGCGAACACGCCGTGGCAAAGCATGGCAATCGCATTCCGCCGTATCGCGAAACCATGAACTATGTGCCGCGGGTACTGGCTTTCTATCGACGTTACCGGGCAGAACTCTAGCCAGATACAGCCACCACGGTGGGGAAATACCCACAAATCCGTATGGGCGCCAACCAGGAAGCTGCCTAGCATTCACTGCCTTGATATTGCGGATTTGTCTAACATGCTGAGCACACTCATTGTTGAAGACAATGCTGCGTATCGCCAGTCGCTGCATCACCTGCTGGCGAAAAGATTTCCGTCGATGCAGGTCGTGGAAGCGGAAGACGGCGAGGAGGCCCTGAGCCAGGCACTATCCAGACGCTTCGACCTCATCTTCATGGATATCAGGCTACCGCACGGCAATGGGCTGAGTCTCACCAAAACCATCAAGGCGGTTTTTGCCGACTCGCTGATCTGCATCATCACCAGTCACGACATTCTCGAATATCGGGAAGCCGCTTTTCAAAACGGTGCGGATCATTTCATGGTGAAGGGCGAATCGACTGAAACCGATATTGTCGATCTGGTCGAGTCCTGGCTACGCACACGCTTTATTTCCTTGGTCATCGTGAGCGATACGCTGTTACGGAAACGGCTCGCCACCCTGCTCTCTGTCCGCTGGCCCATCATGATCGTGGCCGAGGCCGCGGACGCTGCAACCGGACTCGGCCACGCCGCAGACCTGAAACCGGATCTGGTGTTGCTTGAACTGGGCCTCCCGGGCGTCATTGTTCTCGACCTGGCTCGGGACATTCGTGCCAGGACCCCGCAAGCGACGCTCGTTGGCATGACAGGTGACACCTTGCCTGCTTGCAGGGAAACGGCCACCGGCTACGGTGTAGACCATTGCGCGCCACTCGGCGCCGTGGGTCATACCGAACTGGTTGCCTTTCTGAATTCCATCGAGACGGAGTGGATGCCGCACTGAGTCGGTTTCCGGGCCAGATGGAGTTCGCTTCATCTGGACTGTTGTCTGCTGGCCTGAACATAACCGCATCTTTTGTTCGGCACCCGAAGCGACCAATCCTGCATGCAGAACATCAGTCGGAGCACCGGCTGCATTCCCTGTCGTTCTGATCTGCTTCCCAGAGCTTTCTACAGTCAATCCCCCCCCGCCTTATGCAGGGTTGGTGCCATTCGAGTGCGGGTTTGCCCCCGTGTTGTTCTGTCACCGCTTCACTAGTCTTACATCACGGAAGCGCATTCCGGTATGGGTATGGATGTGATGGTCAGCACGGATTCTTCAGCTGTGTTGATGCAAGCAGAGGAGGGCGGAATGAAAAACGAGATTTTGAGACTATTCAGCAGTGCGTTCACGATGGATCGCTGGTTGCTCTCGTCGCTGATGACCAGCGGATTGATCACGGCAGCGATCTCCATGCTGTTTGTGGCGTTTCCGGCGAGCGCGCAGCAGAGCAGCATCAACGTACAGTGCCCGGCAACCACGCTGCTGCATCCGGGTGGGAACGGCATCAAATGCGGTCATCTGGTGGCGGGCGATGGCATGGTGACGATGGCCGACGATTATCAGGGCACGGGTGCTGGCAAGCCGCTCTATATCTTCAGCTTTGCCAATCTCCCCGGCGGCGATCCGCTTCCGGGCGGTGCCCAGCCGGACCCCGGCCAGGTCATGGCGCAGGGCATGCTGGCCGCCAACGCGCCGGCGCCGACGATCTCGGTGGACGAGGACGACGAACTGTTTCTTTCGCTGACCAACGTCGGCATGACGATGCGCCCCGACCTGTTCGACCCGCACACTGTCCACTGGCACGGCTTTCCGGAGGCGGCAGCGATTTTTGACGGCGTCCCTGACGCCTCGATCTCGATCGCCATGGGCGCGACGCTGACCTATTACTACCAGGCCAAGGACGCCGGCACCTACATGTATCACTGCCACGTCGAGGCCGCCGAGCACATGCAGATGGGAATGCTCGGTAACCTCTACGTGCGGCCGCGGCAGAACAAGCTTCCAGCGGGAACCGTGTTGGGCACATGGATCCATGCGACCGGCAACACCTACGCCTACAACGACGGCGACGGCTCGACCCGCTATGACGTCGAGTACCCGATCCAGATCGGCTCCTTCGACCCCGACTTCCACGACGCCAGCTTCAACGTCCAGCCACTGCCGTTTGCCGGCATGCGCGACCGCTATTTCCTGCTCAACGGCCGCGGCTACCCCGACACCGCCAACCCGGCCGTACTCACCACGGTGGACCCGCTCGGCAATACGCAGGCCTCGCAGCCGGTGTCCAGTCTGATCTCGGCGGCGCCGGGTCAGCGCATCCTGCTGCGCATCTCCAACCTGAGCGTGACCCAGTTCTTCACGCTGGGCAGCAGCGGTCTGCCAATGGAGGTGGTCGCGCTCGACGCGCGGCTGCTGCGCGACGGCGCAGGCAACAACCTGTACTACAAGACCAACTCGCTCACCCTTGGTGGAGGGCAGTCGGCCGACGTGATCGTCACCGCCCCGTCAACCGCGGGCACCTACTTTGTGTATACCACCAACCTCGACCGGCTGGCCAATGACGCCGAGAACTTCGGCGGCATGATGACCGAGATTCGGGTCAATTAAGGAGAGCGGCAATGACCAGATCCGAATCCAATACGTGCAATGCCGGGCTGGCCCGGTGGATATTGGCTCTCGCCGCCGGGCTGACGCTGCTGGTGCCTCTGGCAGTGCGCGCTGCGATTCCCGGCGAGAGCGGAAACAATTTTTCCCTCACGGCGAGAGCGGGCTACATCTCGATCGCCGATGGTGGCTCGGTCTATTCGTGGGGCTACACCACCGGCGCCCGGATGCAACTGCCGGGTCCAACCCTGATCGTGACCGCGGGGCAAACGGTGACGGTGACGCTCGCCAACAACCTGCCCGCGGCCGCAGGCAATGTCTCGATCGTGTTTCCGGGGCACCAGGTCACCGCAACGCCCAATACCGGCGTGCCGGGCCTGCTGACCCAAGAGGCTGCGCCCGGCGGATCCGTCCAATACACCTTCATCGCCGGAGAACCCGGCACCTACCAGTACCACAGCGGCACGCGGCCTGACCTGCAGGTGGAAATGGGGCTGTATGGCGCGCTCATCGTACGCCCGTCGGCAGCGGCTACCGGATGTGCCGACGCCGCCCACACGGCCTATAACCACGCGGCGACCTGCTTTGACCGCGAGTACCTGTACCTGCTGAGCGAAATAGATCTCGATGTTCACCAGGCGGCAGAGCAACAAGCCGCGGGACCCGGCCCGATCGACGTCGGCGATGGGCCGTTCCACCCCGAGTACTGGCTGCTCAACGGGCGCGCGGCGCCGGACACCATGGCGGCGGCAGGCGATCCGCTGCTGCCGACGCAGCCCTACAACGCCATGACGCGCATGCACCCCGGTGAGCGCCTGCTGCTCCGGGTAGTGGGCGCTGGGCGCGACATGCATCCCTTCCATACCCATGGCAACCATGTACGGGTGCTGGCGCGCGACGGCCGATTGTTGCTGAGCGCCACCGACGCAAACCAGCTCGCGGGGCCGCTTTTGTTCACCATTCCATCGGTACCGGGCGGAACGGTCGACGCGATTTTCGAGTGGACCGGCAAGGATCTGGGTTGGGATATCTACGGCACGACAGCGATTAACCCGCATGTCTGCACGCCTGACATCAACGGCTATCACAGTGTCGCCAGCGATCCCAACTACCGCGAGTGGTGTGCCGACCACAACCGGCCCATTCCAGTAAATCTCCCTGACCTGAGCGTGCTGGCATTCGGCGGCTTCTACGGCGGCAGCCCTTATCTGGGCGCGCTCGGCAGTCTGCCTCCCGGCGAGGGCGGGCTCAACCCGGATGCCGGGTATGCCTACATGTGGCACTCGCATACCGAGCGCGAGATGGTGAATAACGACGTGTTTCCCGGCGGGATGATGACCATGCTGATCATCGAAGCCCCCGGTGTGCTGATCGTCGAATGAAGCGGAGGAGAAGAGCCATGCAATCGACCATTCTGAAATCCTTTTCTAAGTTCGGTCGTGCAAGCGGGCGTCTTCCATCGGAGGAACGGAACATGAAAACCACAACAGAGACGACATCGACACAGCTTCGCGCGGCGAAGATCAGCGCCACCAACGGGCGGACGCTGGCTCACAGGGGGCTGTTGTTCTGTATGGCCGTGGCGGCCCTGGCGATGGTCGGCTTGAGCAGCGTCGCAAGTGCCGCTGCGATCCCCGTGGCCAATGCGGGCTTTGAGGCACCGGCATTCGCGGATGGCGGTTACAACACTGCGGTGAGCGGCTGGACGATTGTGTCGGGGAGCGCGGGAACCTTCAACCCGACCGCAGCCCAGATTCCGGGCGAAGCAGCCGAAGGCGCCAACACCAGCTGGAGCAACGGCAGCACGATCTCGCAGACGCTGGCCGCGAACCTGACGCAAGGGACCTACACCTTGCACGTCGCGGTGGGCGATCGTTCCGATACC
>JBFHXL010000075.1:0-7790 GCA_041599035.1 Thiobacillus sp.
CCATCGCCAATGCGCCCGGCACCGCCGGCTCGTTTCGCGTTTACGCCTATCTGGCCAAGAAATACGGCAGCATCACGCCGGACGCCGCGGACGAAGGGCTGGCAATCTATGCCGAGCACACCGACGATGCGTTCCTCAACCCCGGCAAGCATCCCAACATCGACCGCCTGATCGAATTGCAGGAAACGGGCGCCACGCTCACGATCCGGATCGCGTGAGCCACAAGATCCCGGTTTCCGTCCTGGTGGTCATTTATGCGGCGGACGGCCAGGTGCTGCTGCTGGAACGGGCCGATGCGCCGGGATTCTGGCAATCGGTCACCGGCTCGCAGGAAAAAGGCGAAACCCTCGAGGCAACCGCGATCCGCGAAGTGCGCGAGGAAACCGGGCTCGACGCCACGCAGTTCGACCTGAGCGCGTGGGAGCGCACGACCCGGTTCGAAATCTATGCACGCTGGCGGCACCGCTATCCGCCGGGCGTCACGCACAACACCGAACACGTGTTCGGCCTCAAGCTGCCCGCGCCGCAGCCGGTTGCGCTGGCGCCGCGCGAGCATCTGCGCTATCAGTGGCTGCCGTGGGCGCAGGCGGTGGAGCGCTGTTTTTCGCCCAGCAACGCAGCCGCCATTCGCCTGCTGCCCACGCGCTTATAATCCGGGTATGACTTCTCCGCTGCATATCGCCAGCTACAACATCCACAAGGGGCTGTCGCAATTCAACCGCCGGCTGACGGTGCACGAACTGCGCGACCGTCTTGGCGCGCTGGGCACCGACATCGTTTTCCTGCAGGAAGTGCAGGGCAGCCACGGCCAGCGCGCCAGCCGCTTTCAGCACTGGCCGAGCGGGCCGCAGCACGAGTTTCTGGCCGGGCATGTCTACACCGACTTTGCCTACGGCAAGAACTGCATCTACGACACCGGCCACCACGGCAACGCCATCCTGTCGCGCTACAAGATCCTCGCCTGGGAAAACGAGGACATTTCCGCCCATGGCTTTGAAAGCCGCGGCATGCTGCATTGCGAAATCAGCGTGCCCGGCATGAGCACGCCGGTGCACTGCATCAACGTCCATCTCGGGCTGACCGGAAGCGGACGCAAGCGCCAGCTGGCGATGATTGCCGCGCGCGTGCGCGCCCTGGTGCCGGACGATGCGCCGCTGATTCTGGCCGGCGACTTCAATGACTGGCAGATGCGTGCCTGCCATTTTTTCAAGGACGAACTGGGGCTGGCCGAAGTGTTCGGAACCCGTCACGGCCGACCTGCGCGCAGCTATCCGTCGATCCTGCCCATGTTCCAGCTCGACCGCATCTACGTGCGGCGTTTCACCATCGAATCGGCCGAAGTCCACACCGGCAATGCCTGGCACCGCATTTCCGACCACGCCGCCCTGACCGCCAAGCTTAATCTGGCCTGATGAGCGCAATCGCCCGTTCGCCCTTTGATCCCCTTCGGGTGCCAGGGGCGCAACGCGGCGGGGCGGCTTCACTCCATGAAAAGCCGTAGGCGCACCCTGTTCTTTCGCGGCGTCGAGCCGGTTTCCGGCAACCGGCTGCGGCTGCTGCAAAACGGCGCCGAATTCTTTCCGGCGCTGATCGCAGCGATCGATGCCGCACAGGCCGAAGTCCATCTCGAAACCTATATTTTCAACGCCGATGCCAGTGTCGAGCGGGTGCGCGACGCCCTGATCCACGCCGCCCGGCGCGGCGTGCAGGTGCGGGTGCTGATCGATGGCGTCGGCTCGCGCGAGCTGCCGCCGGCCTGGCTGGAGGCGCTCGGGACGGCGGGTGTCCGCGTGCTGGTTTACCGCCCGCTGGTGAACAGCTGGCGCGCCAACCCCAAAAGCCTGCGACGGCTGCACCGCAAGCTGGCCGTCATCGATGCGCGCATTGCCTTCGTCGGCGGCATGAACCTCATGGACGACTTCGAGCCGGTGCGTTTCGACGCGCCGCGGCTCGATTTCAGCGTCGAAGTGCAGGGGCCGCTGCTGGCCGCCATTCATCAAAACGCCTGGCGGCTCTGGCGGCTGGTGAGCCTGACGCAACGCCATGCCGGCAAACCCCGGCCGCCGCAGATCGCGCCCTCCTGGCCGGTCGATGGCCACGTGCGGGCCGCCTTCGTGGTGCGCGACAACTTCGCCCATCGCCGCGACATCGAGCGCGTGTACCTGGCCGCACTGGCACGGGCGCGCGACGAAATCGTCATCGCCAATGCCTACTTCCTGCCCGGCTACCGCTTCCGTCGCCTGCTGAAAAATGCCGCCGCACGCGGCGTGCGCGTGCACCTGCTGGTGCAGGGCCACACCGACCACCCGTTTTTTCAGGCCGCCGCACGCGCCCTCTATCGCGATCTGCTCGCCGCCGGGGTCGCGATTCACGAATACCAGGCCAGCGAACTGCATGCCAAGGTTGCCGTGGTCGACGGCCACTGGGCTACCGTCGGCTCCAGCAACATCGACCCCTTCAGCCTGCTGCTGGCGCGCGAGGCCAACATCGTCGTCGACGACGCGGCCTTTACGCGCGACCTGCGGCAGCGCCTGCACCAGGCCATCGATCAATCAAAGGCACTGGACGCCGCCGGCTGGCAGCGCCGCGCCTGGCCCTATCGACTGCTGTCGCGGCTGGCCTACGGCAGCGTGCGGCTGATGGTGGGACTGGCCGGCGGGCGCTGGGTGTGACCTGCTATGCTGGCAATGTATACAGCGTCATACAGAAGCCAATCATGGCCACGGCAATGCTGACATTACGCGTTCCCGAAGAAATCAAGGCAAAGCTCGACAAACTCGCACAAGCCACCGATCACGCCAAGTCATATCTGGCAGAATAAGGACATCACGCGATACATCGATCTGGAAGCCTGGCAAATCGGCGAAACCGAGCAGGCAATTCAGGAAGCCGACCAGGGTGATTTTGCGAGTTCATCGGACATGACCGCCCTGCTAAAAAAACATGCAGGCTGAAGGCGTAACAGCCTTGGCCGTTCCTGGCGGAGTCAAGCGTCTCAACTGGCTTGGCAAACTGCATCAACATACGTATATTAATTATTAATTTATACGTATCCTGGGGTTCGCCATGTCCACCAACAAACTCACCCTCAGCATCGATGCCGACACGGTCAAGAAAGCCAAGCGTTATGTCGCGGCGCACGGGACGAGCCTGTCGCGCCTGTTGACGCAATACCTGGCCAGCCTGCCCGACGAGACCGGTAAACCGTTGCCGCCCCGGGTCAGTCGTCTGGCGGGGATATTGCCGCCGCAGACGGACATTGAAGAATACAACGCCCATCTTCACGGCAAGCACGGTCTGTGAAGCTCTTTATTGACACCAACATCGTGCTCGACGTGCTGGCGCGACGTGAGCCCTGGTTCGACGATTCGGCGCGCTTGCTGGCGCACGTCGAGCAGGGCGGTGCAACCGGGCATATCGCCGCACATACGCTCACTACATTGCATTACCTGCTGGCCAGGCACTTGGGCCAGCAAAAGACCGTCGCTGCTCTGATCGATCTCACCACTTTGCTCCGCGTCGAGCCGGTTGATCATTTGGTTCTGCAGCAGGCGCTGGCGCTTGGCTGGCGCGATTTTGAGGATGCTGTGCAGGCAGTCACCGCAGCCCAGTGCCAGGCCGATTACCTCGTCACCCGCAATCCGCGCGATTTCAAACAAAGCCTGGTCCCCGTCATCACGCCATCCGAATTTCTGACGTTGCGTACCTGAAGCTGTTGCCTTTGTGCAACAAAACAACACTTTTGCCCCTGTGTTGCAGAAAAAACAACAACTTTTCTTGTCGGCGGGGTCGGAGTCTGGATAATCGATTCCGTCCCCAACGGCTTTTTCGTGCAGGACAGCTCTGCAGAGCTTCAAACAGAAACTGGTTTATGACTGGTTTGATTATTTTTCTTTAGGAGAAAGTTATGAAAAAAACTCTGATCGCACTGGCAGTTGCTGGCGTTGTTGCCGCTCCTGCTGCTTTTGCTGCAACTTCCAACGTTGATGTGTACGGCACCATCCGCATGTCCCTGGACAGCGTTGATTCCGATACCGCAGCCAACGAAAAATGGAACGTTGTTGACCGCGTCTCCCGCATCGGCTTCAAGGGCTCTGAAGATCTGGGCGGTGGCCTGAAGGCCATTTGGCAGATTGAGCAGCAACTGAACTCCACTGCTGCTCCTTTGACCGGAACCGATTCTGCTTTTGGTAACTCCGCCACCCGCAACACCTTTGTGGGCCTGGCCGGCGGCTTCGGTACCGTGCTGATTGGTCGTCATGACGCCCCCTACAAGATGGGTGGCTCGGCTGACCTGTTCGGCGATACCGCAGGTGACGCCCAAGGCGGGTCCGGTATCATCGGTTCCGGCAACTTCGACATGCGTGTCTCCGGCACCGTTGCTTACGTGTCCCCCACTTTCAGTGGCTTCCATTTTGCTGCCGCCACCGTTCCTGGTGAAGTTGGCAATAGCGCCAATGACGGCGTGATGGATGCTTATTCTCTGGTTGGTGTGTATGCCAACGGCCCCCTGAAAGCCACCTTGTCCTACCAGGATCACAAGGATCTGGTTCTCGACGAGACCGGCTTAAAAGCCAACGTTGCTTTCAATTTGGGTGATGTAATGTTGGGCGCCACCTACGAGAAGCAAGACAACGTGAGCGGCACCGCTAACCGCGACAAGAAGGCCTGGATGGCTTCTGCCGCTTACAACATGGGCAACATCACTCTGAAGGCACAGTACGGCGACCGTAACGACGATCTGAATAGCAATGATCTGACCCGTTGGACCATGGGCGCTGACTACAACTTCTCAAAGCGCACTGTCGTTTATGCGCTGTATAACAGCGACGATGCCAACAACGTTGACGAGAAGACCTTCTCCATGGGTATCAACCACTCCTTCTAATCTGGCCTAACAGCTAGACTTGAAGCTAAAACGGGCTCCACGGGAGCCCGTTTTTTTTTGGCCAACGAAAAATAAATGGGGTCAGACACCATTTTCAAACACGTATGAGATGAAAAGAAAAAGAATGAAAAGGGTCAGGTCTAGATATGTAGAATAAATAGTGTCTGAGACCCTATTCCACCCCATTTCATCTCAGTCATTTTGACATCTTGACAAAGAAATGTGATGGCATATATGCTGTCATTCATGATTTCAGTCGTGATCGACACCAATGTCTTTGTTGCGGGACTGCGCTCGGATGGCGGTGCTTCGCGAGCGGTTTTGCGCGACGCGTTGCAGGGCAAGATCGAACCGCTGTTCGGTAACGCCTTGTGGCTCGAATACGAAGATTTGCTGGGGCGGCCCGTTTGGACGGATGCCACCACCAGCAAAGAGCGGCGACAGGTGCTGGCGGCCCTGGCCAAGGTTGGGCGCTGGGTAAACATCTATTACGGCTGGCGCCCCAACTTGCCCGATGAGGCGGACAACCACCTTATAGAGTTGGCTGTGGCAGGCGGGGCGGCAGCGATCATTACCCACAATGTTCGCGACATTCGCCGTGGCGAATTATTGTTAAACGGGTTGCGGATGCACACGCCCGCAGAATATTTGGAGAAAACACGATGAGTACGTTAACGGTTCGTTTGCCGGACAATACGGCTGAGCGCCTCAAGTCACTGGCTCGCAGCCGTGGCCTGAGTGTGAACAAGCTGGTGGAAGAAATGAGTGCCCAGGCACTGGCGGCCTGGGATACTGAAAACCGATTCCGCACCCTGGCGGCGCAGGGTGATGTGCAACAGGCGCTGGCCATCCTGGATCGACTGGATGCCGGCGGCAAATAAGGGGAAACGGGGTCGGCTAATGGGTGCCCCCCATTTTCCCCGGCATGGAAGGAAAGGGGTCAGGTCTATGTAGCATTTCCTCTGCTACCGTTCTTCTTATGTCCCGCCCCATACGCATAGAGTTTCCCGACGCGCTTTACCATGTGACCGCACGAGGCGATCGGCGGGAGGCCATTTTTGACGATGATCAGGATCGTCGGATGTTTCTCGCGACGCTGGAGCAGGTGATCGACCGGTTCAACTGGGTGTGCCATGCCTGGTGTCTGATGGATAACCACTACCATCTGCTGATTCAGACGCCGGACGGGAATTTGTCCAAGGGGATGCGCCAACTCAACGGTGTTTACACGCAGGCCAGCAATCGGCGGCACCGGCGTGTGGGCCACCTTTTTCAGGGACGATTCAAGGCCATTCTGGTTGACGGCGATGCGTACCTGCTGGAGTTGACGCGTTATGTGGTGCTTAATCCTGTTCGCGCCGGCATGGTTGGCAATCCGGCGGACTGGCCATGGAGCAGCTACCGGGCGAGTGCGGGTCTCGAGCCTGCTGCGCCCTGGCTGGCCGTGGATGGCTTGCTGGCGCAATTTGCCGGGCAGCGTGGCCGGGCACAAACACGCTATGTGCATTTTGTGGCGGAGGGCGCCAAGGCGGTTTCTCCCTGGCCGGGTCTGAAGGGGCAGGTGTTTCTGGGCGATGAGCTGTTTGTGCAACGCATGCAGGCCAATATGCGAGTTGATGCGCGGGAGGATGTTCAGATTCCGGTCGCGCAACGCCGTCCGCAGCCGGCTTCATTGCCGGAAATCGAGCGGGGTGCAGCAAGCAGAAATGCGGCTATCGTGACGGCCTATGCGACAGGCGCCTATTCTTACCAGCAGATTGCCGACCACTTCGGGGTGCATTTCACGACGGTGGGGGGGATTGTCAGACGGGGCGGATGAGCTAGATTCATTGTTTCTAGACCTGACCCCTTGGGTGTTTTGACCCCTTGGGTGTTTGCTTCGGGAGCCCGTTTTTTTATGCGCCAAAAAATATGAAAAAAGGGGTCAGCCCTCCACCACCTCGAAATCGTGCGTGATCTCGGCGGATTTGCCGAGCATGATGCTGGCCGAGCAGTATTTGTCGGCGGACAGGTGCACCGCCTGTTCGACCCGTTTGGGGTCGAGCGCCTTGCCGGTGACGGTGAAGTGGACGTGGATTCGGGTAAAGACCTTGGGGTCGCTGTCGGCGCGGGTGGCGTCGATGTCGGCGACGCAGTCGGTGACGTGCTGGCGGCCCTTGCGCAGGATGTGGACGACATCGAAGGCGGAGCAGCCGCCCAGTCCCAGCAGCAGCATTTCCATGGGCCGCACGCCGAGGTTCTTGCCGCCGGATTCGGGCGCGCCGTCCATCACCACGCTATGGCCGGATTCGCTCTGGCCGACAAAACTGACGCCTTCGATGAGTTTGACGCGGGCTTTCATGGGCTTCCTTCAGGCAACGATCGAGCGGAGTTTGTACCACAAAATCCCCAGCCATTCGTGCAGGGCGAAGGTGCTGTCGCGCAGGCCGGCGGGGGTGGGCAGCAGATCGAAGACGGAATCCACGTGGGTGCTGGAAAACTGGATTCCGGCGGGGACCACGCTGAGACCCTGCGCTTCGAACAGCGGCACGGCACGGCGCAGGTGCCAGGCGTGGGTGACCAGCACGATGCGATGGACGCGTGCCTGCTTGAGCAGGGGCGCGGAGAGGTGGGCGTTTTCCCAGGTGGTGGAAGAACGGTCCTCGAGCCACCGCGCAGCAAGGCCGTATTCGCTGTGCAGGATGTGCTGCATGATGCGGCTCTCGGCGAGCGTGCCGCCGCCGGGGTTGCCGCCGCTGGCCAGAAGAGGCAATCCGCTGGCGCGATGCAGAAATGCGGCATAACGCAGGCGTTCCAGGCTGGTGCTGTTGAGGGTGTCGCCGCCGTATTCGGCCGCCGCGATGCGCCGCCCGCCGCCGAGCACGACGATGGCGTCCGCGGTCTGCAAGTGGTCCGGGTTGAC
>JBFHXL010000076.1:0-7688 GCA_041599035.1 Thiobacillus sp.
GGTTTTCTGAAGCGGTTACGGCAACGGCACGTGCCATGTCATTTTGGTACCCGGTCTTCAGCGTTTGATAGGCGGGCGTTTCGGCGATGAAAGCGAAGGGGTCGGCAAACGGGCGCAGCTGGCGATACAACTCGGCCGGGTTGTAAAACAGGTCATCGAGTGTTTCGCCGTAGCCGTTGTAATTGAGGCATTCGCCGAGCGACTGCAACTGTGCGAGCTGATCGACCGACAGGTTCAGGGGGGCCGCCGCCTGCCGCGCAGCATCGGCGAGGTTGTCGCCGAACGCGGCGGTCACCGCCCACGCCAGCTGTTTGCCCTGCAGATACCGGTTTACCAGCAGGCTGGTGCAGACGTTGGCATCGGTATCGATATGCGGATCAAAATGCGGATGGACCGGGATCTCGCCCGGCTGGTGATGATCGAAGTAGCGCACGTGCGCGCCAGCCTCAAGAATCCGGTCGAGTGCGTCACGGTTCTTCGACAGCGCAATGTCGAGCACGGTAACCTGATCACCTGCCCCGGCATGGACCCGTTTCAGCAGACTGATGTCGCGCTTGGGGCCGCTGACCAGTTCAGAATCGATGGGGTCGACCAGGCGCAGTTGGTGCAGCGCGCAGAGTCCATCGGCGTCGCCATTGAATACGTCAAAGCAGTTCATCTTGTAGGGACCATGTTGGAAGGGGAATGCCGCCGCCCATGATGGGGAGGTGGCGGCCGGGCCTTGCCGTATTGGGCGATTAAAACAAAAAACAGGAAATAGTAAAGCCAGGCCACGCGCGGAGCGTCGATCGGAGAGCCAAATGTTCCCACCGCCACAAAGCCCGTTAACGCCGCGGCCACCCCGACGGGGAACACCTCGCCCCGTGCCGCCGCTTGCCAGGCCACAAATAGCGCAGCCATCCAGCTTGCCGCAAATGCAATCACCCCCAATACGCCCTGTTCAAAATACAGATGCAGCCAGATATTCTTGACATGCCAGGGAAGGTGATTGAAATCGTAATAGGGCAGCCAGCGATCCATTCCGCGCTCGAAATCACCATTTGCCACATACATTCTTCCACGTCCGTCCGTAAGTCTGATGTCATCCAGATCCACCACCGCAGGCGGGGAGGACAACAAGTCGTATTCCCGACGGTTGTTGATTTCCAGCATGAGAGGCGGCCTCGCCATCTGCAGGCCATCCCCGATCTGCCCGGTATCGAAATTGAAAACGATCTCCCGCCACTGCCCATGCGTGCTGGAGAACGCATGATCGTAGGTAACGCACTGGCCGTTCCATTCCGTGGGATGAATGACAAAGCGGCGACACAGGCGGATTTTCAGCCGCGCCTTGGGTGACGGAGTACGCACACGCAGACGCAGCTGGGCCGGCTCCATTGCGTCGATTGACAGGCGTTGTCCGAAGCGCAGATCCTTTCCCCCCGCTGTCCGAAGAAAGGTATTGCCCGCTTCACGCATCAGGGTGAAATTTCCGCTCCCCTCGGGCCGATTGGCGTTATCCCAGTGATACTCCCGCGGAAAACTCCCTGTCCCCATGCCCAGAACTTGATCCATCAGACGACCGTTCTTGAGGCTCAATATATGGCGCCAATGTTCAGTGCGTGTTGAAAAATCCGTATCCACGCTGGAGAAGCGCTCTGTCATCCGGAACCCCAGGATGGCTGG
Source organism: Thiobacillus sp. (assembly GCA_041599035.1). Lineage (GTDB taxonomy): Bacteria > Pseudomonadota > Gammaproteobacteria > Burkholderiales > Thiobacillaceae > Thiobacillus. The sequence goes on from JBFHXL010000076.1 coordinate 1,666, forward strand.
AGCCAGGGTTCCCCCAACCACCAGAATCACCACCACCACCAGGTAGGGCTTGATCCCGTCGCCACGCGGGAGCAACCGGCCGGCGACATGCCCCAGCAGGCCCGTCCCGCCTATGAGCAACAGGGCAAGCGGTGCCGCGACCTCGAGTTCAAGGGGATGCCATTTGCTGGTGAGCATGCCGCGGGCAGCCGCCCAGGCGCATAAACAAAAGGCCACCATGAATAATCCGCTATTGATGCCGCGCGTCATCGGTCTCCAGGCCAGCCACGCCGCCGCCCACAACATCAGCATCGTGCTTGCCAGGCCCATTACGCCGCCGCGGCTATAGCCATACCCCATAAGCAGCACCCCTGCGCCTAGCGGCAACAGCGAGGACACGAGTCGGACTGTTTTTCCGCTTCCGGTCGTCGCATAAGACGCGCGCATCAAGCCTGCCAGCCCCAGGCCGCCCGCCACGGCAAGCGAGAAATACAGGCCGCGCGAAAACGTGGTGACCAGGCTGTAAATCACCAGGCCCAGCACCAGACTGGACAGCGTCAGGGTCGACGGTCTGCGCGACAGCACCAGAGCCAGCACCATCATCGGCCATGCCAACCCAAGATACCCGTCGATGGCCTCGCCGCCCGTATGCATTTCTGCAAAGGTGCCGGTCACCCGATAGGACGTCGAAAAATCGAGCAACGGCCCCAGGATCTGGTATATGTCGCGCCCATACATCAGCGCCTGCCAAACGCCGCGCTCCCACAACGCCATCACGCCCGTGACCGCCCCTCCCACCAGCATGCCGACGACCACCATCCGCCGGGCCTCGACCGGGTGTTCGCGAAAGGCACGAAAAACAAACGGAGACAGCAATACCGCCCAGAAAAACCCCTTGGATTCGCGCAGCGCATTGGCCGGGCTGAGAAAACTGGCCAGAAAGTCCGGCGCCCGCCAGTCCGGCCACGGGAGCAGACCGATCACCAGGCTGGCCAGGTAAGACACGGCCAGCGCAAAAACCACCAGATGGATTGCGGGCGGCAGACGAATGCGCCGCTGCGTGGCGGGGGCCGGGGTCTGCCACAGCAAAACGGCCAGCGTGAACACGAAAACAATGTCGAGATCTTCCAGAAACAGCCGCCCGCTCCAGTGCGCCAGCTGCAGCAGGGGAACACAGGCCGGCAAAACGGCAAGCCACACCCGTGGCCATCTGAACATGAGCCCCGCATACACCAGCAGGAAACCGCCGAGCAAGGGCCTGAACACCGGATAGTCGTACAGCAGGGCGGCCGCAACGCAAGCCAGCGCAAGGGCGATCATGCGACGCACCCCATGCACGCCCAGAGTCAGGCCCGGGAACGTCACAGCAACGCTTTCAAAAAGGTCATCCGGCTTGCCGAAGCGGAGTGCCGCACCCGTTTCGGCCAGCGCCAGAATGCAGCGATGGCCGCCGTTTCCGTCAGCAGACATAAGGGGACGGCGTAGCAATCCTGCCGCATTCAGTCCGCCGTATCGGGCATGGGCAGTCCGCTTCTGAGCAGATCCAGCTTGCCGCACAGCACGCGTGTCATCCCGCCCACGCTTTGCCGTCCGGTGTCGATCACGATGTCGGCTATCTCGCGATAAAGCGGGTCACGCTGCTGGTACAACTCGCGCAACTTGGCCAGCGGGTCCGCAGTCTGCAGCAGCGGGCGGTTGCGGTCGTGCCGGGTGCGCTCAAATAAATGCTCGGGCGTGCCGCGCAAATAAATCACCATTCCGCTGTTCCGCAAATTCTCCCGCGTCACGGGCGACAGCACGGCTCCGCCACCCGTGGCCAGAACAATGCCGGGCCGCGTCGTCAGTTCGGCAATGATCGCTTCCTCGCGTTTACGGAATCCCGCCTCGCCCTCGATCTCGAAAATCACCGGAATCTTGACGCCGGTGCGCGCCTCGATTTCATGGTCGGAGTCGTGGAAAGCACAGCCATAGTGCCGGGCCAGCAGCCGTCCCACCGTGGTCTTGCCCGCGCCCATCAATCCAACGAGGTAAAAATTGTCTCGCTTGCTCATGGCGCCATTCTAATGGACAGCCGCCGGATGGATAGCGGCGCGTGAGCGCGGGCGTCCCCACAAGCCGGACAAGAAAAAGCGCGGGACAAGCCCGCGCCCGGATGAACCACGGCGATCAGCGTATCGACAAACGGTCGTCGAGAATGCGTGGCGTGAGGAAGATGATCAGCTCAGTCTTGCTGTTTTCTTTGGTCGTGCTCTTGAACAGATTTCCAAACACGGGAATATCACCCAGCAGCGGAACCTTGTCGACAGTCGCGTTTTCGCTCCCATCGAAAATACCGCCCAGAACCAGGGTTTCGCCATTGTTCACGCGCACCTGGGTCTTGATCCGCTTGGTATCGATTGCCGGGTCGGTTATCCCCGAAATGAAGCGCACCGCATCTTTCTGCACTTCGACCGTCAGTATGATCGCGTCGTTGTTAAGAATCTGCGGGTCGACCAGCAGACACAGGAAGGCGTCCTTGAACGTGACCGTTGCGGGCGAATTGGCCGTGCCGGGGGTGATATAGGGAATCTGGGTTCCGTTGAGAATGACCGCAGGCTTCTGGTTGGTGGTCATCACGCGCGGATTGGAGATCACCTTGCCCTTGTTGTCCGCTTCCAGCGCACGCAGTTCGAGGCTCAGCAGGTTGCCGTTGGCAATATTCAACAGAGACATCGCCAGATTGGCCCCGCCTCCATCTATGGTTGGCAGGGGCTGCCCGATTGCCGAAGGATCCGTATAGGCGCCAGCCCCCCCGATCGTATGACCCAGGACATTTCTCTGCTTGGTCATCTCGAACCCCAGTTTCACCCCCAGGTCGCGGCTCCAGCCATCGGTCGCCAAAACGACCCGCGCCTCGATCATGACCTGGCGTGCAGGCACATCCAGGCGTGCCAGCAGTTCGCGAATTTCCTGAATCTTGCGTGCCGTGTCGGTGACGATCAGCGTGTTGGTTTTCAATTCATAGGTTGCGCGACCGCGCTTGGTCAGGACTTTCTGGTCGTTCTCGCCCTTGCCCTGCTGCGAGGCCTGCGCCGCTGCCGCGCCGCCCACACCCTGTGCCTGCGCCGAACAGTTAACCGCGCTACCGGCCGAGTTGAGGAAAGCACCCGACGCAAAGCCATACAACATGGTCTGCGCTTCATCTGCCCGCATGTAATTGAGCTGGATATATTCGGTCGTCATCGGCTCCAGATCAGCCACAGCCGACCGGGCTTCAAATTCCAGTTTTTCCTTGGTCAGCAGTTCGTCCTTGGGTGCGACCCAGATCACGTTGCCGTTCGAACGCTTGTCCAGGCCCTTGGTCTGCATGATGAGGTCGAGCGCCTGATCCCAGGGCACATCCTTCAGTCGCAGCGTCAGGTTGCCGGCCACCGTGTCGCTGGCGATGATGTTGAGGCCGGTGAAGTCGGCAATGACCTGCAGCACCGAGCGCACTTCGACGTTCTGGAAGTTGAGCGAGAGCTTCTCGCCGACGTATTTCACCTTGCCGTCAGCGGTTTTCTTCTGACCATCGTCACTCTGTTTGACTTCGACGATAAAGCTGTTGTCGGTTTGATAGGCGGAATACTCCCAGCCGCCCTTGGGCTGGATCACCATGCGGGTGTTGTCGCCCAGGGTGTAGGTTTCGATGACCTGCACCGGGGTGCCGAAATCGGCCACGTCCAGACGCCGCTGCAGCGCCTTGGGCAGTTCAGTGCCGATAAAATCAACGACCACGCCGTCGGCCTGCTGGCGAATGTTGATCCCGGTCTGCGCATCGGACAGCGTGGTTACGATGCGTGCTTCGCCCGCAGCGCCGCGCCTAAAATCAACATCGCGGATGCCGTGACGCGCCGTTCCGGGTGCCGCCTCGGCAAAGTGCGGGCTGACGTTCACCGGTGCAGTGCCTGCGCCGATGTCGCCCAGTGAAACCAGCAGCGATTTGCCATCGAGGGAGGCTTCGTATTCAACCGACTTGTTCAGATTCAGCACCAGACGGGTACGCGTTCCCGCCTGCACCACGTTTACGCTCGACAGGGGCCCGAGATTGGATTCCACCGTGTTGCGCCCAAGCGCGTTCGCCGTGTCGGGCAGATCCAGCGCGATGCGCGGCGGATTGCCGACGGTGAAACCGGCCGGCGTGGCGGTCAGCGCATTCTTGAGGGTGACGCGCACCACGACCTTGCCGCCGGGCAGGGTCGTGGTCTGAACGCTTTGTACCGCGTTGCCGGTGGACGGTGCATCGGCAGCACGCACCGTGAACGGCAACGCCAGACCGGTAAGGAGAACAATCCCGAACAGATGACGGGTCATCCGATCTTTCACGAGCTTCAGCTTGTAGAAAGTCGGCATCCCCTTGCGGGACATTTTCTGGGCAATCTTCGGCAATGCGTTCATATCAGCCTCTTTGGGATTCAGTGCTACTAATCATTCCTGCAAAATCAGGGTGCTGGTGCGTTCGGACCAATCTCCGGCGCTATCCTGGACAGTTTCACGCAATGTCACTTCGCTATCGCTGATCTGCGTGATGAGGCCGAAATTCTGGCCGATGTAATTCCCTTTCTTGACGTGGTAAATCGCGTTATCCGGGGTTTTGATCACGGCATTGATGACACCCTTGTTCGACAACATGCCCACCATTTTCAGGGTTTCCAGCGAAAATGCCTCCAGCGGTTCCTTCGGCCGATTCAGGTCAGGCTGCAGCCCGCTCCCACTGCCACCGGTCGAAAGCTTTCTCGGCTTGAACGGATCGGGAAGATCGAAGGCATTGTAGGTAAACGGCTCGTACAGCTTGACCTCCGGCAACGGCTCGATTTTCCCCTGCATGTCCTTGCCGGTTTCGGCGACGAAGGTTTTCAGGTCGTCCAGGCTGCCGCCGCCGCAACCGGTCAAACCCAACGCGATCACAATGCTGGCAAGGCGCTTCATTTCGCTTGCTCCTTGGCTTTCTGTTTGCGCGACATGACTTCGTCGTCGTCGAGATAGCGATAGGTTTTGACCACGGCATCCATGTTCAGCACACCATCCTTGGCAGGCATGATGGAAATTTCCTGCAACGTCACGATGCGCGACAGCTTGGAGACATCGCTGACGAAGGCCGCGATATCGTGGTAGCCGCCTGTAACCTTGACGCGGATAGGCGTTTCAGCATAAAACTCGGTCACCGCTTCGGCTTCGGGTTTGAACAGATCGAACTGCAGGCCGCGCCCAAGGCCAGCCTGGTTGACGTCGGTAATCAGCGCATCCATCTCCTGCTTGTTGGGGAGCTGTTTCAGCAATGCACCAAAAGCCTGCTCAATATCCGCCAGCTGCTTCTTGTATGCGTCCAGGTTGATGGCCTGATTTTTTTTGGTGGTGAACACACTGCGCAATTCGGTTTCCTTCTGCTTGGCGGCATCCAGTTGTTCCATGCCGCTGCGCCAGTCAAACCACCAACCCGCCAGCACGATCATCACGCTCAGCAGCAGCAATGCCCCCAGCTTGGTCGGCATCGGCCAGTCGGCCAGCGTTTTTAGGTCAAGTTTGTTGAGTTCGTCCAGGGTCATGCCTTGCCCCCTTTCTTCTCGTTTTCGGCATCCGCCTGCTGGCGACGCTGCTTGACCGTCAGCACGAACTCATTGGCGCGCAGATTGTTTACCGTGGCCGACTTGATTTCGACCAGACCAGCCGACTCAAACCAGGGCGATCCATCCAGATTGCGCATCAGGGTGGAAACACGCGCACTCGACTGGGTGTAACCGCTGAGGGTGACAACATCACCCTCCTGCTTGAAGGACTTGAGGTAGAGCCCATCGGGCAGCAGACGAATCATCTGGTCGAACAGGTGAACAACTTCGGTCCGGTTCGATTGCAGGGTTTCAACAACCTGCTTGCGCGCCAGCAGCGCCTGGGTCTGTTCGCGAATTTTCTTGATTTGTCCGATCTGGCCGTCGAGCGTGGCAATTTCCTGTTCGAGGAAAGCATTGCGCTCGTCCTGCGTCGACTGGCGCGCAGCGATCAGCGTGTGTCCGAGAATAACGGCAACA
>JBFHXL010000077.1:0-7671 GCA_041599035.1 Thiobacillus sp.
CGGGGTGATTCAGCACGATATCGAGATCCGCCATTCCTTCACGCTTGACCGTGAAACGCATCTGGCCATGCTCGAAGCGCGCATTGACCGCGCGCACCTGAGCCGATTCGTCGAAGCCGTAGGTGGTGATCGGCTTGGTGATGCGCGGCAGGATTTCGCGTACGTTGGGGTCGTCGACGCACAGCACCGCCATGCCGTAGAAAGGCAGGCGCTGGCAGAAGTCGACGAACGCCTGTTTCAACCGCTCGAAGTCATGGCCATAGGTGTCCATGTGGTCGGCGTCGATGTTGGTGACGATCGCGATCACCGGCGTCAGATAGAGGAACGAGGCATCGGATTCATCGGCCTCGGCCACCAGAAAGTCGCCCTTGCCGAGCCGCGCATTGGTTCCGGCAGCAGTCAGCTTGCCGCCGATCACATAGGTCGGGTCCATCCCCGCTTCGCCCAAAATGCTGGCAACCAGGCTGGTCGTCGTGGTCTTGCCATGGGTGCCGGCTATCGCGATGCCCTGTTTCAGCCGCATCAGTTCGGCCAGCATCAGTGCACGCGGCACGATCGGGATTTTCTTTTCGCGCGCGGCAACGACCTCGGGATTGTCTTCCTGCACCGCGGTCGAGGTGACGACGACATCAGCATCGGCGATGTTCTCGGTGGCGTGGCCACGATGCATGCGCACCCCGAGCCGGGCCAGCCGCTGCGTCACCGCGTTGTCGGCCAAGTCCGAACCGGACACGGCGTAACCCAGGTTCAGCAGCACTTCCGCGATGCCGCTCATGCCGACACCGCCGATGCCTACGAAATGGATATGCTTGACCGCGTGTTTCATCGCGCCCCCTCATCCGTGGGAAGGCCCGACATCGGCATCCGGCGACCCTCGCGGCCGGTCACATCCCGCAAGCGGGAACCCTGCTCCCTGCTCGGATCGACCATGCCTACGAAATGGATATGCCTGACTGCGTGCTTCATCGCGTCCTCCGGGCGGTAAAGCGTGAAGCGTGAGGCGTGAGGCGAGGGGCGTGCGGCATGCGGGCAGACGCACCGAGGCGTCGCCCAGTCAGCCGATTGACGCTTGATATTCCGTCGGTCAACGCCTCACCCCTCACGCCTCACACCTCCCTAATTCTTCACAAATATCCGCGACCTGTTGCGTTGCATCGGGCTTGGCCAGTGCGCGAGCCTTGTCCGACATCGTCGTCAGCACGCTGCGATCGAGTCCGCCGATCAAGGCAGCCAGCTTGTCGGCTGTCAGATCCTTCTGCTGCATCAGCCAGCCCGCCCCAGCCTGGCTGAGAAATTCGGCATTGCCGGTCTGATGGTCGTCCACCGCAAACGGGAACGGCACCAGCAGCGCAGGCACGCCGGCACAGGCCAGTTCGGCCACCGTCATCGCGCCGGCGCGACAGATGGCAAAGTCGCATGCCCGGTAGGCCGCGGCCATGTCTTCGATGTAGTCGCACACTTCGGCCTCGACCCCGGCTGCGGCATAGTTTTGCCGCAGGATCTCGAGGTGCAAGCGCCCGGATTGATGCACGATGTGCGGACGTTTGTCTGCCGGAAGCAATGCCAGCGCTTTCGGGATCAGATCGTTCAGCGCCGACGCGCCCAGGCTGCCGCCCACCACCAGCAGGCGCAACGGGCCGGTGTGCACTGTCCGGGTCAGCGTGGCGATATCGGAACGCACCGGGTTACCCACCCATTCGGTCGCCACACGACGACACGGAATCGGCTTGTCCCTGTCACCGCAAAAGGCCTGTGGAAAGGCGGTCAGCACGCGGTCGGCCAGGCAGGCCAGCACCCGGTTGGTGAGGCCGCCGACCGAGTTCTGCTCATGGATGACCAGCGGCCGCTTCAACAGGCTGGCCATCATGCCGCCGGGAAAAGCGGTGTAGCCACCCATCCCCAGCACCACATCGGGCCTGCGTTGCAAAATCGCGCGCAGGCTCTGGCCGAAGGCGATCAGCAGCATCAGTGGCAACAGCAGTTTCTTTAACACCCCCTTGCCGCGCAGACCGCCCATCGACACCCACACCATGTCGATGCCGGCCTGCGGCACCACGCGCGCTTCCAGTCCTGCGCGCGTGCCGAGCCAGAACACGTTCCAGCCGCGCGCGCGCAGGGCATCGGCCACCGCAAGCGCAGGGTAGACATGACCGCCGGTGCCGCCGGCCATCACCATCAGGGTGCGGTTCATCGCGGCCATCAGAAGGTTTTTCCCCGCATCATCTGCCGGTGTTCCCAGTCGATGCGCAACAACACGCCAACGGCCAGACAATTGGCGACAATGCCGCTGCCGCCAAACGACAGGAACGGCAGGGTGAGGCCCTTGGTCGGCAGCAGGCCGACGTTGACCCCCATGTTGATGAGCGCCTGCACCCCCAGCCAGATACCGATGCCCTGTGCCACCAGCGCACAAAAGTTGCGCTCGAGTTGGGCAGCGCGACGGCCGATCAGGAAAGCCTTGACGATGAGCCAGGCGAACAGTGCAAGCACCCCTGCCACGCCGACGAATCCGAGTTCCTCGGCGATCACGGCGAGCAGAAAGTCGGTGTGCGCCTCGGGCAGGTAAAACAGTTTTTCGACGCTGCCGCCCAGCCCCAGCCCCAGCCATTCACCGCGGCCGAAGGCGATCAGTGCGTGCGATAACTGGTAGCCCTTGCCGTAGGGGTCGGCGAACGGATCCATGAAGCCCAGGATGCGCTGCATCCGGTATTCCGAAGTGAAAATCAGCAACGCAAATCCGACCATCAGCACCAGGATCAATCCGGCGAACAGCTTCCAGTTGAGTCCGCCCAGAAACAGGATGCCCATGGCGATCGACACGATGACGACAAAGGCGCCGAAATCCGGCTCCTTCAGCAGCAGGGCACCTGCCAGCATCATCACGCCAGCCATCGGCAGGAAACCCTTCTTGAAATCATGCATGAAGGCGGCCTTGCGCGTGGTGTAATCGGCGGCATACAGCACCGCTAGAAATTTCATCAACTCGGACGGCTGCAGATTGGCAAAGCCCAGCGGAATCCAGCGCCGACTGCCGTTGACCTCGCGACCGATGTGGGGGATCAGCACCACCACCAACAGCAGCAGACCCGCGAGGAAAAGGAAGGGCGCAGCCTGTTGCCACACGCGTGTCGGCACCTGAAACGCGCCGATGCCGACACCCACACCCAGCGCGATAAACACGCCTTGCCGGATCAGATAGTATTCACCGTTGTTGCCGGTGTAGCGGGCGGCCTCGGCAATGGCGATGGACGCGGAATACACCATCACCAGGCCGATCGCCAGCAAGGCCAGCGCCAGCCACAGCAGGCCAAAATCGAGCTCCGCACTGGGTTTGGGCGAACGCGCTGCGTAGAGCATCAGTTCACCGCCCTTTCTGCGGCCAGTTTTTGCACGGCCTCGACGAAGACTTCGGCGCGATGAACATAGTTGCGGAACATGTCGAAACTGGCGCAGGCCGGCGACAGCAGCACGGCGTCGCCCGGTTGCGCCAGGCGTTGCGCCTCCGTGACGGCTTCCTGCATGCCGGCAACCGGATAGGCGTCCACTTCGCAACCCGAAAGCGCTTTTGCGATCAGCGGTGCATCGCGTCCGATCAGCAGGACCGCGCGTGCGTTGGCCTCGACCGCGGCCTTGAGCGGGCTGAAGTCCTGGCCTTTGCCATCCCCGCCCAGGATCACCACCGCACGGCGACGCCCCATGCCGTAGAGTGCGGCTTCGGTGGCGCCCACGTTGGTGCCCTTGGAATCGTCGTACCAGGTCACGCCGCCGATTTCAGCGACCTTTTCCACCCGGTGCGGCAAGCCGCTGAAATGCACCAGGCCGCGCAACAGATCTTCCATCGGCAGGCCCAGCGCGCGCGTCAGCGCCAACGCCGCCAGTGCGTTGGCGGCGTTGTGCAACCCGGCGACCGGCAGCGCGGACAGCGGCATCAGCATGTCGCCACCCAGACACAGCTCATCTTCACAGATGCCAAAATTTTCCTCGCGCGGGCAGCGGTCCAGACCAAAACTGACCACGTGCCGTCCCGGCAGGATCATGGCCATCGTGCGCGGGTCGTCACGATTCACCACCTGCACGCCGTCGCCGTTAAAAATCCGCGCCTTGGCTGCGGCATAGGCCTCCATATCGGCGTAGCGATCCATATGATCTTCCGACAGGTTGAGCACGGCGGCGGCAGTGGCATTGAGATGGGTCGTCGTTTCCAGCTGAAAGCTGGACAACTCCAGCACCCAGACCTGCGGCGCGGGCACGATTCCCTGTTCGACTTCATACAACGCATCCAGCACCGGCAGGCCGATGTTGCCGGCCACGCACGTGGTCAGACCCGCCATTCGGCACATGTCGCCGCACATCGCGGTGACCGTGCTCTTGCCGTTGCTGCCGGTAATCGCGAGCACCTGCATCGGGCCCGTCGTATCGGGCGCCTCGATGCGCTGTGCGTTGAGCGCATGAATGGCACGGGCAAACAGTTCGACGTCTCCCACCACCTCGATCCCGGCCGCGCGCGCACGCGCCACCGTAGGTTCGGCCAGCGCCACGCCGGGGCTGATGACAAGCAGTTCGGCGGCCTGCAGCAGCGCATCGTCGAACGCGCCGGCATGCAGCGGCACCGCCGGCAGCAGTTCCGACAAGCGGGGCGCGTGCGGCGGGGCGGCGCGGCTGTCGGCCACGCTTACCTGTGCGCCGCGCGCAGCCAGCCAGCGCGCGCACGACAATCCGGTGTCGCCGAGTCCGAGCACCAGGACTTTTTTACCGGAAAGATCGAGGCTGTCGTAGTTCATCTCAGCTTCAGGCTCGATAACCCGATCAGCACCAGCATCATTGAAATAATCCAGAACCGCACCACCACCTGGTTTTCTTTCCAGCCCTTGAGCTCATAGTGGTGATGAATCGGCGCCATCCGGAACACGCGCTTTCCGGTGAGCTTGAACGAGGCGACCTGCACCATCACCGACAGGGTTTCCACCACGAACACGCCGCACATGATGAACAGGATGATTTCCTGGCGCACGATGACGGCGACCACGCCGAGCGCCGCCCCCAGCGCCAGTGCGCCCACATCGCCCATGAACACTTCTGCCGGATAGGCGTTGAACCACAGAAAGGCCAGCCCGGCACCCGCCATGGCGGCACAAAACACGGCCAGTTCACCGGCACCCGGAATGAAGGGCACGCCAAGATATTTCGAGAACACCGCGTTACCGGCCACGTAGGCAAAAATCGCCAGCGCTGCCGCCACCATCACCGTCGGCAGGATGGCGAGGCCATCCAGGCCATCGGTCAGATTGACCGCGTTGCTCGAGCCCACGATGACGAAATAGGTGAGCGCGATAAATCCCACGGCCGACAGCGACAGCGTGGCATGCTTGAAGAAGGGAATGATCAGTTCGGTCTGCACCGGCTCGGCGGCGGACTGCCACAGATAGCCGGCGACCACCAGGCCGATCACCGACTGCCAGAAATACTTCCAGCGCGAGGGCAGGCCGCGCGAGTTTTTCTCGACCACCTTGCGCCAGTCATCCACCCAGCCGATGACGCCGAACCCGATCAGGGTGAACAGCGCGACCCATACATAGTCGTTGCTCAGATCCGCCCATAACAGCGTCGTGACCGCAACCGACACCAGGATCAATGCGCCGCCCATGGTGGGCGTGCCCGCCTTGACCAGATGGGTTTGCGGACCGTCGCTGCGCACCGACTGGCCGATTTTCAGCGCGGTCAGCCGGCGAATCACCGCCGGGCCGACGACAAATGAAATCGTCAGCGCGGTCAGCGTGGCCAGTACCGCGCGCAGGGTCAGGTAACTGAAGACATTGAAAGCGCGGACATCCTGACCGAGTTGTTGAAATAGCCAAAGCAGCATATCTAGTGTCCCTCTCCCCCCGTTGGCGGTACAAGCGCCCCGGCTGCCGGACCGGCAGGAGCCTCCATGAAGCTTTGCACCACACGTTCCATCTGCATGAAGCGTGAGCCTTTCACCAGCACGGTCGTATCGGGCGCCAGTTCGTTCTCGAGTTCGGCCAGCAGTTCCTGGATGCGTTCGAAATGCCGCGCTCCGGCACCGAATGCGCCGACGGTTTCCCGCGTCATATCCCCCAGTGCCAGCAACCGGTCGACCCCCGCCGCCCGTGCGGCCAGCCCGATTTGCGCATGCAGGGCCGCGGCATCGCTTCCCAGTTCGCCCATTTCACCCAGTACCAGCACCTTTTTGCCGGCGTGCTGCGCCAGCACCGCAAGCGCGGCCTTTACCGAATCGGGATTGGCGTTGTAGGTGTCGTCGATGAAGGTGCTGCCGTGCAGGGCGGCCTTTCTTTGCAGGCGTCCCTTGACCCCGGTGAAAGCGGACAGGCCCGCGACAATGCTGCGATGGCTGATGTCGAGCGCAAACGCTGCCGTTGCCGCAGCCAGTGCATTCATCACGTTGTGCTCACCCGGCACCTGCAGCGCGATGTCCAGCGTGGCGTTGGGCAGCGTGAGAGTAAGCGCCGCACCGAAATCGGTGGGCTGATACTGCCCACGCACCGCCGCCGCTTTGTTCAGGGCGAAATCGATCACGCTGCGCTGCGTATTGAGGTCGCGCCACACCCAGGCGTGCGGGTCATCGGCATTGAACACCGCAATGCCGGCAGTCGACAGGCCATTGAAGATTTCGCCCTTGGCACGGGCGATCGCCTCGACCGAACCGAGATAGCCGATATGCGCCGTCATGGCATTGTTGACCACGGCCACGGCGGGCTTTGCCAGCCGCGTCAGATAATCGATTTCGCCGGCATGATTCATCCCCATTTCCAGCACTGCAAACTGGTGTGCTTCGCGCAGGCGCAGCAGCATCAGCGGCAGGCCGATGTCGTTGTTGAGGTTGCCTTCGGTGTTGAGCACGGCCGACTCGGATCCGGCTTCCACCCGCAAAATCGCCGCCAGCATTTCCTTCACCGTGGTCTTGCCGTTGCTGCCGGTGATCGCCACCATCGGCAGCCGGAAGCGTGCGCGCCAGGCAGCGGCCAGCTTGCCGAGCGCGAGGCGGGTATCGTCGACGCGGATGGCGGTCGCAATGTCGGGCGCCTGGGTACGGTCCAGCACGACGCCGACCGCGCCCTGCTGCAGGGCCTGCGCGGCATAGTTGCCGCCATCGAATTTTTCACCGCGCAACGCAATGAACAGGTCGCCTGGCTGGATGCTGCGACTGTCGGTGGAGACGCGCAGCACGTCGGCGTCCGCGCCGTTGCAGGGGACGTCCAGCATGGCGGCCGCTTCAGCAAGGCGCATCATGTCCAGGCCTCCAGCGCCTTGCGCGCAACATCCACATCCGAAAACGGCAGGCGCTCGCCGGCAATCTCCTGGTAATCCTCATGGCCCTTGCCCGCGATCAGCACCACATCGCCCGGGTGGGCACTGCCAATCGCTTCGAAGATGGCGCGCGCGCGGTCCGCTTCGACATGCAGCGGGTGATCCGGTTTGACGCCGCCGGCTCCGGCCAGAATGTCATCGATGATGTGGCGCGGATCCTCGTTGCGCGGGTTGTCGCTGGTGACCCAGACCTCGTCCGCGCCCTCGGCGGCCACCTGCCCCATCAGCGGACGCTTGCCCTTGTCGCGGTTGCCGCCGCAGCCAAAGACACAGACCAGACGGCCGCCGCTGACGATTTCACGCAGGGTGGCGAGCACCTTTTCC